>JBBIHO010000060.1:0-8911 GCA_037446935.1 Caldifarciminota bacterium
TTATTTGATTTTTAAGAAAAGTTGGGGGGTTGCCCCCTCTACCATATCTTTGGTCTTATCTTTCGCCAAATTTTTGGTGTAATTAAAGGTCTAATTTCTTTATCAATTTGAGGAGTAATCAAAGGTCTAATTTGTCTCGGGGTTTCTGGTCTAATCAATTTTATAGTCAATCTTGGCGTTATAATAGTCCAAAAGATGGTAATTGGCGGGGTAATTTTTGGTCTAATTTTTCGCCTAATTGGCAGGGTAATTTTTCGTGTAATTTGTAGTCTAATTTGTGTTGAGCATCGGTTTGCTCTATCAGACAACAGGCGATTTAGACAAAGCCGTCGTTTTATTTTAAGAGAGCCCTTGTCCACTTCCAACGGAACGGTGAGAACCGAGAATTATACCCTTGACTTTTCTAAGGAATATATTATATTTGGAATATATGGCCCCATCGTCTAATGGCTTAGGACATCGCTCTTTCAAGGCGAAAATACGAGTTCGATTCTCGTTGGGGCCATGCGGGAGTGGCTCAGCGGTAGAGCATCACCTTGCCAAGGTGAGGGTCGCGGGTTCAAATCCCGTCTCCCGCTCTGGCGACGTAGCCAAGTAGCTAAGGCGGCGGTCTGCAAAACCGCTATTCTCGGGTGCAAATCCCGACGTCGCCTTAAAGCCGGGATGGCGGAATTGGTAGACGCAGCGGACTTAAAATCCGCTGGGCAATTTAATGTCCGTGCCGGTTCGACTCCGGCTCCCGGCATCCTGGTCTAAAAAAACAAATCCCTAAAAGAAGATTTTTCCCATAGCAAGGGGTTAAAGATTTTTCTCTTTTGGTCTGGTGTAATTTAAGGTTGGTAGGTGCTACCGGGGTTATTTTTTACGAGAGGATATCTTTCCCCTGTCCGAATCATCTCCGCAATATCGCACTGGCGATGGAAAAATATATGAAGAGGCCACCGGCATCAGCAATGGAGGTGATTAAAGGACTTGAGGCAACTGCTGGGTCAATTCCCAATTTTGCCAAGATGAAAGGAAGGGAAAAGCCAATCAGGTTGGCGAAGAGGATGATTGTCGCCATACTCAAGCCGACGACGATACCAATCTCTACGCCACTCCGAAATAGACCCAATGCCCAACTGAAAATTCCCATTGCCACTGCCAAAAGGAGACCAACAAGAAGTTCTTTAATGAGGGAGGAGAGCCATTCGTTCAATTTCACATCCCCAGTCGCCAATGCCCGAATCATCAAGGTTGCCGCCTGAGAGCCGGCATTACCACCACTGTCAATTAAAAGGGGAACGAAAAAGACTAAGGCGATAGCACTAATTATGGTAGATTCAAAAGTGGCAATCACGCCTGAGGATATTAGATTGACAAATAATAATGCGATTAGCCAGCCCACTCGCCTCTTAAAAAGTAGCCAGATTGATGCCTCCCGATAACTCACCTTGATTGGCGCTACCGCGGCCGTCTTGTGAAAGTCTTCGGTCGCCTCATCCTGAGCAACATCTAAGATATCGTCAACCGTCACGATACCCAAAAGAATTCCTTCGGAATCAACAACCGGTAAGGCATGGAGGTCATACCTTTGGACCAATGAGACCGCCTCCTCTCTATCGGCCGCTGCTGCGATTTTGACAAAGGAGTGGTTCATAATCTCCGAGACCTTACTCTTTGGGTCCGCAATCACCAAGCGGCGCAGTTCAATGTCATCTAAAAGTTTTCCCTTCTCATCGGCCACATAGATTATATTTACCGTCTCGGAATCCTTCCCAACCTTTCTGATATGTTCCAGTGCTTGGGAGACCTCCCAGTCCGCGCGCACCGCAACATAGTCCGGGGTCATCAGTCGTCCAACACTTCCCTCCGGATAGCCCAATAACCAACGCGCCTCTTTTAGGTCCTCATAAGATAAGAGGGTGAGTAGTTTTTGGGTGAGGGGAGCCGGCAGTTCTTCTAAGAGAACGGTTCGGTCATCCGGAGAGAGGGCAGATAGGAGTGAGCGACTCTCTTCATCGGTCAATTCCCGGAGAAGCGAAGACTGCTGGGTCGGTTCCAAAAATGAGAAGACATCGGATGCCATCGGCCGGGAGAGGGCGCGAAAGAGTAAGACCCGGTCTGGTTTTTCCAAACTCAACAGTAAATCACAGACATCGGGGGTTGGCCATTTCTCAAGGAATTGCCGCAAATCCATCCAGCGCCGCTCGGCAATCAGTTCTTTAATCTCCGGTCGCAAAAGTTCTTTAAGCATCTGTATCTTTTATCTCTATAAAAATTTCAGTTTATTCTAACCACCTTTTAGAAAAAATCAAGTTGACACCCGGAGGAATTTTGCTATAATGATAGATATGGGAAAGGTAATTGAGAAGGTTAAGATTACGAACCTACTTGAGCCGTCAAAATCTCTTACGGTTGAGGCAGTGATTGATACCGATGCCACAATGCTTGTGCTCCCTCTCAATATTGTAAAGGAACTCAATTTAAGGAAGATGCGGGATGTAAATGTCCGATACGGAAATAATAAAGTTGAGGTTAAGCCAGTTTATAGCATCGTAACCGTAGAAATAATGGGAAGGGCGGGTGAGTTTAGTGTCTTGGCAGAAGAAGAAGGTAGTCAACCTCTGATTGGACAAATCGTCCTTGAGCAGTTAGATTTAATCGTTGACCCCCGGACAAAGACCGTCACACCCAACCCTAAGTCGCCAGAGACACCAATGGTAGAAATACTCACTTTAATGGTGCAAGAGAGTAAGTTGAAAATACTGCAGAAAGAAAGGGCAGGGAATCTTCTCTTGATTTCTTAAATCATTCCCTTACAATTTTACTTAATATGCTAATCCTCCATATTGATATGGATGCCTTCTTTGTCTCTTGCGAGTTACTGCGCCGACCAACGCTTGTCGGTAAGCCGGTAATTGTTGGTGGTCCTTTAAGGAGGCGAGGGGTTGTCGCCTCGGCATCTTATGAGGCAAGGAGATTCGGGATTAAGTCCGGAATGGCGGCAGATTTTGCCCACCGCTTATGCCCGGAGGCAATCTTCATTACGCCCGATTTTTCTTTTTATGAGGAATATTCAAAGAAGGTTCATCAAATCCTTACGCAATTCTCACCAATTGTGGCGATGACCTCAATTGATGAGGCATACCTGGATATTACCGGGACCACAAGACTCTTTGGCGAACCATTGGCATTGGGAAAAAGAATCAAAGAAGAGATAAGAAAATTAGGCCTGCCTTCAACTATCGGGATTGCGAAGAATCCAACATTGGCAAAGATTGCCACAAATCTGGCAAAACCTGATGGATTGCTTTATATCCCAAAAGGGCAGGAAGCAGATTATATTAATCATCTTGATATTGAGGCGGTGCCGGGAATTGGGGAAAAGACCGCCGGTATCTTACGAAGTGCCGGAATAAAGACAATCGGTGATTTCTTAGAGATTGATTTGAATATCCTGAATTCAATAATTGGAAGATGGGCAAAAAACCTCCGGGAAGCCCTGACCGAAGAAAGGGGATTGGAGATAAGTGGCGAGGTGAAATCAATAAGCCGAAACAGAACATTGCCTCAGGATACAAGAAGGATAGATTTCTTAGAATCGGTCCTTTACGAACTCTTAAAAGATGCCAGTATTGAATTGAGGGAATGGAGAAAGAAGGCGACGATTGTCGCCTGCCGGGTGCGATTTTCTGATTTTGAGACAATCACCAAACAGGTTAGGATTTCCGCCACCGATGCCCACCAGTTAATCTTTCCCAAAGTAAAGGAGTTATTACACTCCTTAATTAAAAGGCGAGATAAGAAGGTTCGGTTGGTCGGAGTTCGTCTCTCAGGATTTACCACCACTCCTGATAGGCAACTCTCCCTCTTTCCATTACCGAAAAAGGAGGAGGCATTAAGGAGACTGAATAAGGGCTTAGACTTCCTGCGAAGGAAATTTGGCGAAGATAAGGTTAAGGAAGGAAAGGCTTATCTAACTTGACTTTGGTAAGGTTGAATTTATAATAGGCATATGTTCCTCTCGGTTCTCAGTCCGAAAATGATGAGATTATTTGCGAGGTTGGGGTTCTTAGAGAAATACGGGTTTTATTTAGCCAGGGGAACTGCCCTTGCAAATCAATCACCGCACTTCCTTAGATTTTGACTTTTCCACGGAGAAGAGATTTGATAATATTAGAAAGAAAGTTCCAAAAGGTTATCCTTTTAGAAAATCCCGAGGATACGCTAATTGTTAAAATCAACGACATTGCCGTAAGTTTCTTTCACTATCCCTACCCTTTAATTCCGCCAGCCCTAAAATTGGGGAGTTTGCCGCCGCTGGCTTCCAAGGAGGATATTGCGGCAATGAAGATTATCGCCATTTCTGACCGCGGGACAAAGAGGGATTTGTTAAAAGGGTCTTCCTTAAGACAGGCATTAGATTTCGTCCGAAAGAAATATCCCGAGTGTAATATCCAATTTCCTGGAATAAGGTTAAAAGGTTCTTAATTGAGGAAGTGAGGAGATATCAGAAAGAATGCCTAAGTTAAAGAGAAAGTTTGGATATAAGATTAAATTATGGAATATGGGAAGAATTGAAAGTGAAGAAGCCAGCCCGCGGAGTTTGGTTTAAGAAGGTTCTCAATTTCTGGGTGACAATCTTTAATATCAAATTAAGAAAAGAAGTTTGGCAAAGGGCGATATTTAGATAGCAGGGCGAGGTTTACAAGCCTTCACGCAGAGACCGCAGATATGTTGGGAGACATATCTCTTCTGAAACTCTTTAAGTAAGGCGAAGCACCTTTGGTAATCAAAATCCTCCGGTCTCTCTTTTATCGCCCCAACCGGACAGGCGTTAACGCAGGCATAACAATCACCGCAATTGAAATTTGGAATGCGGGATTCGGAATGCGGAATTATTAAAGGAAAGTCAGTCAAGATTGTTGCCAGTCTAACCTGGGCACCAAATTGCGGGGTAACTAAGAGGTTATTTCTTCCTAACCATCCCAAACCAGCGGCAATCGCTATCCTTTTATGAGAGAGATGTCCTCTTTGCCTTTCCCAGTCAACAGTCTGCGAAGCCGGTATTGGTAAAGCCTTATAGCCTTTCTCTTCAATAAAATTGGCAATCCTTAGCCCTGCACTATCTAAGAGATAGTTCACAACCTTATAATGGTGGAAATATAATTTTGTCGGGTGGTCTTTTATCTCATCCAAGACACCGGAGGATAATTTCACCCCAATCGCGATGGCGAAGGGGAAATTGGCAAGGAGTTCTTCCCTTAAAAGAAATTCGCCCTTTTCTACTTTATTAAAATCACAGACCCCAAAAAGGGAAATACCGAGATTTAAGGCAAAATCCCTTATTGCCGGGTTTTTTTCTTCTTTCATCGCTTTTTAAGATAAATCATCAAATTAAGGATTGCGGAAGGGCTAATTCCCGGAATCCGGTATGCCTGACCCAAAGATAGAGGTCTTATCTTTGATAACTTCTCCTTCGCCTCGTTGGAGAGCCCTGTGACCTGAAAGTAGTCAAAATCTGGTGAAATCTTAATCTCCTCTAACTCGCAAAACTTTTCAATATCCTTTAAGTTTCGCTCAATGTAGCCTTCATATTTCACCTCAATCTCAACTGTCCAGCGAATCTTATCTTCTATTGGGAATTCATATCCGGTCAATTCTCTTATTCTGGCTAAATCAATCTCCGGTCGCTTCAAGAGTTCTTTTAAGGAGACCGCCTCTTTAATCGGCGATGTATTCCAATCCCGAAGTTTCCGATTTATCTCCTCTTTCGGATAGACCTTAGTTCTTCTTAACCAATCCAATAATTTCTCTATTTCCTTCTTCTTCTCTCTCACCTTCTGATACTGCTCCTCTTTCAAAAGTCCTATCCGATATGCCTTTTCGGAAAGTCTCAAATCCGCATTATCTTCTCTCAATAGAAGGCGAAACTCAACCCGGGATGTGAACATCCGATAAGGCTCGTTTGTCCCTTTGGTTATCAAATCGTCAATCAAAACTCCGATATAACTCTCGCTCCGGGATAAGATTAAGGGTTCTTTTCCTTTCGCCTTTTGAGCGGCATTTATCCCGGCAATTATCCCTTGGGCTGCTGCCTCTTCGTAGCCGGTCGTGCCATTTATCTGCCCGGCAAAGAATAGATTCTCGTAAAGTTTCGTTTCTAAGGTTGGTTTCAATTGGGTTGGGTCAGAGTAGTCATGTTCAATCGCATAGCCCGGTCTTAAAATCTTTGCCTTTTTTAATCCCTCAATACTCTGCACCATCTTTTCTTGAATATCAATCGGCAGGCTGGTTGAGATACCATTGGGATAAATCTCATCGGTCGCGAGACCATCCGGTTCTAAGAAGACCTGATGCCGGTCCTTATCTGAGAATTTTACTACCTTATCTTCTATGGAAGGGCAATACCGAACACCGGTTCCCTTTATTACCCCCTGATATAAGGGAGACCGATCCAATCCGGATTTCACAATCTCGTGGGTCTGCGGATTCGTATAAGTTATATAACAAGGTAGATAATTCTTTACCGGAAATTCTGTCCAAAAAGAGAAGGGAGAAGGTGGCTCATCGCCATATTGGGCGGAGAGAGAAGAGAAGTCTATGGTCCGGCCATCAAGTCGGGGTGGTGTCCCGGTCTTAAATCTGCCAATCCGAAAGCCCAACTCAACTAAATTCTGGGCGAGGGCAGATGCTGCCTTTTCTCCCATCCGACCACCAGGGAAGCTTCTTAATCCGATATGGATTAGACCGGAAAGGAATGTCCCTGGTGCCAGAACGATTGCCTTGGCAAAGAACTTATCACCATTTTCGGTAATGACGCCAATCGCCATTTTCTCCTTGGTCAGAATTCTTATCACCTCTCCCTCTTTAATCGCTAAATTATTCTCTTCTTCTAAGACCTTCTTCATACTCATCCGGTATTTAAGCCGGTCTGTCTGTGCCCTTAAAGAGCGAACCGCCTGCCCTTTTTTCGTATTCAAATAACGGAATTGGATTCCGGCACGGTCGGTTACCTTTGCCATTTCACCGCCCAAGGCATCAACCTCTTTTGTCAACTGTCCTTTACCAATGCCGCCGATTGCCGGATTGCAGGACATCTGACCAATTGTCGCAAGATTTAAGGTGATGAGTAGAGTTTGGCATCCCAGGCGGGCAGAGGCAAGTGCCGCCTCACAACCGGCATGGCCACCACCGATGACAATCACATCGTAAATATCTGCCATTCCATAATTCTATCCCTTAAAATCCTTCCGTCAAGGGTAAGAGGGTATATCTCTTTGAAAGGAAACCTTGACTTTTGACATTTTTCCCTTAAACTAATCTTGTAGAATGGACAGAGAAAGATAGGGGTGAAAAATGGCGAAAGAGATTGATAAGGAGAAGATGAAAGCCTTGCAAACCGCCCTCGCCCAGATTGAGAAGCAGTTTGGGAAAGGTGCGGTAATGAAGATGGGCGAGCGGAAAAGCCGGGTAGATATTGATGTGATTCCTACCGGCTCTCTTGCCCTTGACATCGCCTTAGGTATCGGTGGTTTTCCAAGGGGTCGGGTATGTGAGATATATGGTCCGGAGGCTTCCGGGAAGACGACCCTTGCCCTATCGGTCGTTGCCCAGGCGCAGAAAAGGGGAGGAATTGCCTGCTTCATTGATTCCGAGCATGCCTTAGACCCAAATTATGCAAAGGCACTTGGTGTTGATTTGGAGAATCTCTATCTATCCCAGCCGGATACCGGTGAGCAGTCCTTAGAGATTGCGGAGATCCTCACCCGCAGTCAGGCATTGGACATCTTTGTTGTTGACTCGGTTGCCGCCTTAGTGCCCCGGGTTGAGATTGAAGGTGAGATGGGTGAGGCACAGGTTGGTGTTCAGGCAAGACTTATGTCCCAGGCATTAAGGAAACTATGCGGGGTGATAAATAAGTCTAATACCTGTGCTATCTTCACCAATCAAATCCGTCATAAGATTGGCGCGCTCTATGGCAGTCCGGAGACAACACCTGGGGGACTGGCGTTAAAATTTTATGCCACTTTAAGATTGGACATTAGAAGGGTTACTGCAATCAAAAAGGATGATGAGATTATTGGCGCCCGAACCCGGGTCCGGGTTGTAAAGAATAAGTTAGCCCCTCCTTTCAAGGAAGCGGAGTTTGATATAATCTATGGAAAGGGGATTATCCGGACCGGTGAGATTGTTGATGTGGGAAGTGAATTGGGGATAATTGAGAAGAGTGGTGCTTGGTTTTCTTATAATGGCAATCGCATCGGTCAAGGAAGGGATTTGGCAATTGAATTCTTAGAGAGGAATCCCAATATTGCCAAAGAGATTGAGAAGAGGATTTACGAAAAGGCATTTGCCGGTAAGGAATAAAACTCTAAAAACCGTTCTAAAATGCGGAAGCATTAGATATGAATGCAAGGGAGATTAGAAGGACATTTCTTGAATTCTACGCCAAAAGGGAACATATAATTGTCCCTTCATCTTCCCTGGTTCCGAAAGATGACCCAACCCTTCTCTTCACCACCGCGGGAATGGTTCAATTTAAGCCACTCTGGGCAGGAACCCTCCCTCTACCATATAAAAGGGCAACGAGTGTTCAGAAGTGTCTGCGAGTCTCTGACTTAGATAAGGTTGGCAAATCACCAAAATATCTCACCTTCTTTGAGATGCTCGGTAATTTCTCCTTTGGCGACTATTTTAAGGAAGAGGCAATTATCTGGGCATGGGAATATCTCTTAAAGGTTGTGGGATTGAAGGAGGAAAGACTTTTTGTGTCGGTATTTGAAAAGGATGAGGAGGCATTCAATATCTGGCATAAGGTTATCGGTTTAGATGAGAAGAAGATTTTCCGTTTAAGCGAGAAGGATAACTTTTGGGGTCCGGCCGGTGGTCAGGGTGCCTGCGGTCCTTGTTCTGAGATATATTTTGA
>JBBIHO010000061.1:0-8889 GCA_037446935.1 Caldifarciminota bacterium
AATTTATAATCCACAGACCGGACATTGCCATTTCCTCCCATTGCTCTGCGGATGTTCTCCATTAGGACGGAAGCGATGCCAGAGTTGACAATGGAGACAAAAGGCTTCGTAAGGATTTTCGCAGTACTTAAACCAGAAGTAAGAGAATTTGTGGTCAACGCCACGAATTGCCTCAGTTCGGCTTTTTAGTTCCTTTCGGAGATTCTCCTCCGCCCTACCGATTTCCAAGGGGAATTCGCCATCATTAGATAAAAGATAGACCCCAGGCTTTTCTTCGGTTAGATAATAATCTAACCAATCTAACCTCTTAAACTCTATTGCCTCCATTACACACCTCTTATACTATATTATACTAAAATTAAGTAGATTTGTCAAGCGACAACTTATTGACTTATTCCATTTTAACTATAATCTTAACTATGCATTGTCCATTCTGTAAAATAAAGATGAAAGAAGAGAAAAGGATACACCATAAACAGAGGAAGTGGCGGTGTCCGAAATGTCGCTTCGTCCGGATGGAGAGACTTAAAAAGAGAGAAGAGCGGATGGTTGACATTTACTTATTTTCCCGTATATTTAATAATGTTGTCTTTTGATATTATCAAAGCCCGTTTTCCTAAATCGGCATTCAATTCTTTGCGTTTGGGTTTTGCTATGATAGATAAGGGAGGAATTTTATGAAGATATTTATTGATTCAGCAGATATCAAAGAGATAAGAGAGGTCCATTCCTGGGGAATTCTAGATGGTGTGACGACTAACCCTACCCTGATTGCGAAGACCGGAAAGAAGTTTGATGAGTGTATTAGAGAGATTGTTGAGTTGGTTGACGGACCAATTTCGGTAGAGGTGATAAGCCAGGATTCCGAAGGTATGGTGAAAGAGGCAAGGGAACTGGCAAAGTTTAATCCGAAGACGATTACGATTAAAATACCTTGCACACCCGAGGGCTTAAAGGCGGTAAAGATCCTTTCCGCGGAAGGAATAATGACCAATATGACCCTTGTCTTCTCACCCAGTCAGGCGGTGCTCGCGGCTAAGGCGGGTGCGACCTTTGTTTCCCCATTCGTCGGACGCCTTGATGATATCTCGCATTTTGGGATGGAGATTGTTGGTGATATTTGCCTAATCTATGAGAACTATAATTTTCAGACCGAGGTGATTGTCGCCAGTATCAGACATCCCTTGCACTTCGTGGAGGCGGCAAGGATTGGTGCCCATATTGCGACCTGCCCTTTTTCGGTTTTAAGTCTCTTGGTGAAACATCCCTTAACGGATATCGGGATTAAGAAATTCTTTGAGGATTACCAGAAAATCCCCAAGGGATAGGGAAAAAGGAGTTAGGATGCCAATCGTTGATTCAAAGACGGGAAGGGTTGTAAAGACTTATACCGTTGCCGAACTAAAAGAGGCGGCAAATTATATGCGTGCCTTAAATCTTATTGCCTTGGCTTGCGCCGGTAGCGGCCATTCTGGCGGCACCCTTTCCATTATGGATATCACAGCCTGCCTTTATCTCGCGGTTGCCCGGCATGACCCAAAAAATCCCACATGGGAGGACCGAGATAGAATCATCTGGTCAACCGGGCATAAGGCACCATCACTTTATTTGGGTTTAGGTATGGCAGGATACTTTCCGGTTGAAGATGTTGTCCGACTACGAAAACTCTATGCCCCTTATCAAGGACATCCCCACTGGCTAAAACTTGCTGGGGTTGAAGCATCTACCGGTTCCTTAGGTCAGGGATTATCAATCGGTGTGGGAGTTGCCTATGCCGGAAAATTGAAAAGGAAGGATTATCGGGTTTATGTCCTAAATGGTGACGGCGAATTCCAGGAAGGGAATATCTGGGAAGCGGTAATGGAGGCAGGAAATTTCCAGTTGGATAATCTAGTCTCAATCTTAGATAAGAATCGCCTCCAGATTGACGGCTGGGTGAAGGATGTCCAGGATATTGACCCAATCGTTGATAAGTTTCAGGCTTTCAAATGGGAAGTGATTGAGATTGATGGACACGATATAGAACAAATCCTTAAGGCATTTGCAGACGCAAAGGGAATAAAGGGGAAACCAACGCTGATTGTTGCTAATACCATAAAGGGTAAGGGTGTCAGTTTTATGGAGAATGTGGCTGGGTGGCACGGAAAGGCACCTTCGGTTGATGAGATGTGGAAAGGACTGAAAGAATTGGGGATGGATGAGAAGATAGATGTGAAGGGTCTCTTTGCGAAGGCGGAGGAATATCAGAAATCCGCAACGAAGAAATTGCTGGCAAAGGTGCCAAAGTTTAGAAAGAAGGATTACTTCTGGAATCGCTTGCCAGTGATGAAGGTTGAGATGAAGGCAACAAGATTTGGGTTTGGCGATGCACTTGCCGAATATGGTGATGATGAAAGGATAGTCTGTATCGGTGCCGATATATCCGATTCCATAACGATTTCCCATTTTTATAAAGATAAACCAGAGAGGAAGTCGCGCTGGATTTCGGTTGGCATTGCCGAACAGTCCGGAACCGCAATGGCGGCGGGTTTGGCAAAAGAGGGATTCTTACCGGTATTCGGCACCTATGGTGTCTTTGCCGCGGGCAGAAACCTTGACCAATTAAGAACTACCGTCTGCTACGGAAATTTCAATGTCTTTATCGCTGGTGCGCACGGCGGCGTCTCGGTTGGTCCCGATGGCGCCACCCATCAGGCATTAGAAGATTTATTCCAGATTTGCGGTCTGCCGAATATGCACTGCTGTGTCCCTTGCGATTATATTGAGACAAA
Source organism: Caldifarciminota bacterium (assembly GCA_037446935.1). Lineage (GTDB taxonomy): Bacteria > Hydrothermota > Tepidihabitantia > Tepidihabitantales > JBDRVQ01 > JBBIHO01. The sequence continues at coordinate 2,772 of JBBIHO010000061.1, forward strand.
GAAGGCGACACGGTATATGCTCTTTGAGATTAAAGGACCGAAATATATAAGATTTGCTCGGGAGGCAACGCCAATCGTCACAAGGGAAGAGACACCATTTATCTGGAATGAGCCGAATATCTATCGCTACCGGCAAGAAAAGGAGAATTTCCTTGATGCCTTTGATATATATCTCGCACGAGATTATAAGAACGAAGACGAGGATTTGACAATTATTGCCTGCGGACCGATGGTTCCGGAGGCTTGTCGTGCTGCTTGGATTCTAAAAGAGGAATACGGCTTAGAAACAAGGGTGGTGAATATCCATACCTTAAAACCATTGAACCCGGAGCCAATAATTAGAGCGGGAAAGGAGACCGGGATAATTATTACCGCGGAGGAGCATCAAATCGGTGGATTTGCCAATCGGATTGCTGCAATCGTTGCTTCCTCTAAGGAGTTATTTGGGAAGAATGTGATTATGGATTATATCGGCGTCAGAGATAGATTTGGCGAATCCGGGGCACCCTGGGAACTGATATGGGAGTTTGAAGTCTCTGGTGAACATATCGCAGCCAAGGCAAAAGAGTTGTATGACTTTGTTCAAAATCGTTAGTCGTTAAAAGAGAGTCTTGTAATGGAGGGTAACTATGTCCAAAAGGGCAAAAATTGCTAAAAGGATGCGTAAAATAAAGGGATGCACCTTAGAATGCGGTCTGCCGGAATCCTGGCGAATGAAAGAATTGGGAACCGAGACCGCATTTGATGTTTTAGTTCGGGCAAGGGCATTAGAAGCAGAAGGAAAGAATATAATCCATTTGGAGATTGGCGAACCGGACTTTGATACCCCGAAAAATATTAAGGAGGCCGCCAAAAAGGCGATTGATGAGGGATATACCCACTACGGTCCTTCTCAGGGACTACCGCAATTGCGGAAGGTAATTGCCGAGAAAGCCGGAGAATTGCGGGGAATGGAATTCTCTCCCGAAGAGGTTGTTGTCACCCCTGGGGCAAAACCAATAATGTCCTTTGCAATAATGGCATTAGTAGAAGATGGCGATGAAGTGATATATGTGAATCCGGGCTTTCCAATCTATGAGTCAATGATAAAATATATGGGTGGCAAGGCGGTTCCCTTACCTTTGCGGGAGAAGAATAATTTCCTGCCCGATTTGAGAGAACTGAAAAGGAAACTCTCCAAGAAGACAAAACTCTTAATCCTAAACTTCCCTCACAACCCCTGCGGTAGTGTGGCAAGTGGTAGTTATCTTGCGGAAATGGCGAAAATCCTTGAACCCTATGAAGACCTCTGGATTCTCTCCGATGAGGTATACTCCCGAATAATCTACGAAGAAAAGTTTGAGACGATTGCCAAATTTCCCGGGATGCGAGAACGGACAATCATCCTTGATGGGTTTTCTAAGACCTATGCGATGACCGGCTGGCGACTCGGCTACGGCATAATGCATCCGGATTTGGCAAAGGAATTAGCAAGGATTGAGACGAATATCAACTCCTGCACCACCACCTTCATCCAGATTGCTGGAATTGAAGCACTCACCGGTCCACAGGATGAGGCAGAAGATATGCGAAGGGAATTTATGAGAAGAAGGGATGTGATTGTTGAGGGGTTAAATAATATCAAAGGATTCCGCTGTCAAAAACCTCTTGGTGCCTTTTATGTCTTTGCGAATGTGGAAGGAACAGGAATAAACTATCAGGAATTGGCGGACAGACTTCTTTGCGAAGCCGGTGTTGCCTGTCTTGCCGGAACCTGCTTTGGTAAATATGGCGCAGGATTCATCCGCTTCTCCTATGCCAACTCAGTTGAGAATATAAAAGAGGCATTAAGGAGAATTGAAGAGTGGTTGAGCAAAAGAAAGAAGTAGCGTTTATAAGGCATTGAGACTTTGAGATTTCCACCAGAAAGGAGGAGGTGAAGGGAACCCTTTTCATTACAGCGCCCTACTCCCAATCCAACAACCGCTTCTCCCCTTCTATCTTCTTTATATCGCTAATATCTTGGGTCACTTCCAGTGTGCCGAGGTATTTACCGTTTTTATCCCGAACCGCAAAGTAGCGAATATGAATTAACTTCCCCTCCCGAGGAATCCAGAATTCCGCGACATCCCTTTCCCCTTTCTTAAACGCCTGCAATATCTTCTCAACGATATGGACGCTCTTTGGGGGATGGCACTGCTGAACCTTTCTGCCAATGACTGCTTTGGTGCGGGTAAAGATTCGCTCCTTGGATTGGTTAAAGTATCTGACCGTGTCATCCTTATCCACAAAGGTTATATCAAAAGGTATGGTATTTAAGATTGCCTCCAACTCCTCCTTACTCATCTCCCCGGTCTCAAAGGCAATAATCCCCGGATGAACCTCTTTAACCTCTTTTACCTGCGGTTTCCCTTCTTCGCCCACTGGTGTAAAACAACAATAGCCAATCTCCGCAAATTCCTCCTTAATCGCAACAAACTCCTTTTCGCTTATCACCTTTAAGGCGGTTGGAAAGAGGATATTATTCTCCTTATAGAAATGGCTATTTAAGAGTTCAGAAATCTTATGAGCCACTCCTTCAAGTGCCTCGGCATTCTTTCCTTCCAGTGCCTTATAGAATTCTTTCTTCGCCTCCCTTATCTTATCATGCTCCATCCACATAATCTTTGGCGGTTCGGTGATACCGTGTTTTTCAAGATAAGGAAATAGGACATTCTCCTCCCTTAAATAGTGTTTCTCTGAATCACGGAAATGGTGGGCGATATGTTCCAATTCCTTTAAGGGAGGTTCTTTCTCCGCCACTAAATTCTGCAACCGGCCTGCCATCTCCAGCATCATCCGATGCTCTGCCAGCAAAACGCCAATCGGATGTTCTATCGGGACTTCTGGTTTTTCTTTTTCAATCCTTTCCTTCACTAAGGCTAAATGAATTTCGCAGACCTTCTGAATCTCCTCCCTTGGTATTCCTTCTTTAATCATTTCTTCTTCCACCCTTGCGACATCTTCTGGGGTGATTTCCTTTAAGAGGGCAGAGAACTTCTCTTTAAGTTCCGAGATACTTCTGCCCTTATGCAACTCCCGGAATAGATTCTTTAAGATTTCCTTCTTATCCTTGCCTAATACCTCGCTCATTTCTTCTCTCCTTTTGGTATGCAAAATAAGAATAGACCACTGGATAGAAGGCAAGAAGTATAATAAATAGGATTACGAATTGAAAGGCGTTCTCCCCGAAGATAATCCCCAAAAGGAAAAAGGGAGAGCCAATCTTCCATAACCTTCCGCCCAATTTATGGGTCTTCTCCCAGACCGCTTCACTCGTTAAAGTCCAGGGTGTTCTAATTCCCACAAACCAGTTCCGCTTCGCCTTCTCAATTAGAATCCCGCAGTAGAAGAATAAAAGGGTTAGAGCCGGAATAAAGAACCGCGACATCCGAAATCGGAGACCGGAATTCCAGAGGAGGGTTAAGATATAGAGATAAAAGAGAAAGAGAATGATAAAAACGATGAATAAATCAAAATATCTTCGGAATTTGACAATATTCTCTTTTAGTGGGTCAATTAAGGGGATGATTAAGAAAAGGAGAAGGATACCAATACTAATCAAAGGCATTAAGAAGAGACCCCAGAATCGTGAGATGTAACCATCAACCTCATCCCGGAGATTCCAGTGTGACGCCATCCGCTCCGGCATTCGGGGATAGAGAAAACCTCCGATGATAAAGGAGGTCAAAATAATTGCCAAACTTATGATAATCCCTGTTCGCATAAGGGATTTTAGTAAAAGTTTGCCGGAAGTCAAGCCTTGGTGCCGTTTTTTCCGCATCCCGCATTCACACTTCTGCATTCAGTCCAATTATCTTTCCTTTTATCCCAAAGGACCGCAAGTGCGCAAATCACCAGTAAGATAAAAGCCCACCCATTGGCAAGACTATTCTCCTCGCCATATTTCACATCAATCTGGAGAAATTCAAAGGGATTAAAGTCTAATGGATTGAAATGCCTTTGGCCGGTATGTCGGATGGTCTTCTTCTCTTACGGTCGCTTCACTCCCGCACGATGTGAACGGTTGTCACTTGCCTTTCCTTTTGAGTATTTTTCATTTCTTTAGTATCACCAGAAAGGCCTGCTATTTCAAGTATTCCCCTTAAAATCTCTTTAGGGTGGTACCTATGTCTATTAAAACTTGCAGTTGGTTTGACATTTTTCATTCCATCCCTTATAATTTCTTATGTTCATAGAAGAATTAAAAAGGACTGACCCGGAAGTATTTGAGGCGATAAGGTTAGAGACGAATCGGGAGAATGAGACATTAGAGTTGATTGCCTCGGAGAATTTCTGCTCGGAGGCGGTCCTTTCTGCTCTGGGTTCGGTGCTGACCAATAAGTATGCGGAAGGACTGCCAAAGAAGAGATATTATGGCGGATGCGAATTTGTTGACATCGTAGAAATCCTGGCGATTGAGCGATTAAAGAAACTCTTCGGTTGTGAGCATGCGAATGTCCAGCCCCATTCCGGAACCCAGGCAAATATGTCCGCTTATTTTGCCCTTGCCAATCCTGGGGATACAATCTTTGGCTTAAACCTAACCCATGGCGGACACCTATCTCATGGGCATCCGGTAAACTTCTCCGGGAAATATTTCAGGGTTATTCATTATGGTGTTGACCCTCAGACCGAGACGATAAATTATGATGAACTCTATAAGATGGCAAAGGAGCATAAACCAAAGATTATCGTCTCCGGAGCCAGCGCCTATCCGCGAACACTTTACTTTGACCGCTTCCAGGAGATTTGCGAAGATGTTGGTGCCTACCAGGTTGCCGATATCGCCCATATTGCTGGGCTGATTGCTGCTGGACTCCATCCTTCACCAATACCTTATGCCGATGTGGTAACGACAACAACCCATAAGACATTAAGGGGACCCCGGGGTGCGGTGATAATGTGCAAGGCAAAATATGCGGAACTAATTGATAAGACAACCTTCCCCGGAATGCAGGGTGGACCATTAGAACATGTGATTGCGGCAAAGGCGGTCTGTTTTAAGGAGGCTTTAAGTGAGGAATTTAAACTATACTCAAGAAGGATTGTGGAGAATGCAAAGGTATTAGCGGAAGAGTTAAAGAGATTGGGCTATCGTCTAGTTGCTGATGGCACCGATACCCATCTTATGCTTGTTGATTTAAGGAGTAAAGGAATCACCGGCCGAGATGCCGAAAATGCCCTGGGAAAGGCAAATATCACTGTGAACCGGAATACAATTCCCTATGACCCGCAAAAGCCATTTATTGCCTCCGGAATTAGGTTGGGGACTCCGGCTTTAACTACCCGGGGAATGGGCAAAGAGGAGATGGTGCAAATTGCCCGGATGATTGATTTGGTTCTCACGAATATCGGAGATGAGAAGGTCTATCAAAAAGTTGCGATGGCGGTTAAAGAGTTAACGAAAGCGTTTCCGCTTTATCAAAGAAGGCGGGAGTGCTACGAGGTTCTTGCGCAAAAATGAGAGGAAATATTATCGCTGATGTTTGGGCAAGGGAGATTTTAGATTCTCGGGGGGACCCGACTCTGGAAGTGGCGGTTAGATTGGAAAGCGGCGACATCGGAGTTACCCAAGTTCCGCGAGGAAAATCAAAGGGGAAAAGAGAGGCGTGTGAATTGTGTGATGGTGATGAGCGATATTTCGGAAAAGGGATGAGGAAGGCGATAGAGAGTGTGACGGAAATAATAAAGAAGGAGATTATTGGTCTGCCAGCGGATGAACAAAATCTCATTGACTCAACCCTCTGCTCCCTTGATGGAACCGAAAGGAAAGAGAGATTGGGTGTCTCTAGTATCTTAGGGGTTTCGCTTGCGGTCTGTAAGGCAGCCGCAAACTTCTATCGCCTCCCTTTATATCGGTATTTAGGGGGGATAAGGGAGATGATGTTGCCGGTTCCTTTCCTAAATATCATAAATGGCGGTAGCCACGCCCCAAATAATCTATCACTTCAGGAATACCTCATTGTGCCACTTGGCGCCCAAACATTCTCCGATGCCATCCGATTCAGTGTTGAGACATATCACTCTCTAAGGGAAATCCTAAGTAAGAGAGGTCTTCTCACCGGCGTTGGTGATGAGGGCGGTTTCTGTCCAAACC
>JBBIHO010000062.1:0-8831 GCA_037446935.1 Caldifarciminota bacterium
AAGAGACGCTCTCTGGGGATGAAGAGAATTGTCCGAACCAATGTCCGAAGGTCAGTTCATAAAGGATTGACAGAATCATTTTCTCCTTTATAATAACTATTATGTGGAAAGGTCCTTTGGAGAAGATTGATAACTGGCGCTTTAAGGTGCCGAAGGAATATAAGAGGGAAATGCGGGTTGATGGCATCATCTATGCCAGCGAAGAGATGCTTCCGAAGATTAAAGAGGATATGGCACCGGAGCAAGTGGCAAATGTCGCCACTCTTCCTGGCATATTAAAATATTCCCTGGCGATGCCGGATATTCACTGGGGTTATGGTTTTGCGATTGGTGGTGTTGCCGCCTTTGATATAAAAGAGGGTATAATCTCACCAGGTGGTGTTGGCTATGACATAAACTGTGGTGTCCGCCTCCTCCGCACCAATCTCACAAAGAAGGATTTAACCGAATCTATTCTGGAAGATTTGGTCCGCTCCCTATTTTATAATGTTCCATCCGGTGTTGGCTCAACCGGTAAAATCCGAATCTCCCAATCCGAAGTGAAGGAGGTCTTATATAAAGGAGCAAGATGGGCTTATGAGAAAGGATTTGGAAATGAGAGGGATCTGTTATTTACCGAAGAGAATGGGCAGATGAGAGGTGCTGACCCGGATAAGATTACAAAAAGGGCATTGGAAAGGGGAGCCCCGCAGTTAGGGACCCTTGGTGCCGGGAATCACTTCTTAGAAATTCAAGAGATAGAAGAAGTCTACGAACCATCCGCGGCAAAGATATTTAATTTAACAAAAGGAATGATAACGGTGATGATTCATACTGGTTCGCGTGGACTTGGCTATCAGATTTGTGATGATAATGTCCGGGAATTGGGAAAGGCAGCCATGAAATATGGGATATATCTTCCGGATCGGCAATTAGCCTGTGCCCCAATTGAATCACCAGAAGGCAGGGCATATTTTTCCGCAATGGTCTGCGCAGCAAATTATGCCTGGGCAAACCGCCAGTGCATAACCCATTGGGTAAGGGAGGCATTCTCCAAGGTCTTAAAGAAGAAGGTGGAAGATATTGGTTTGGAACTCATCTACGATGTTGCCCATAATATTGCCAAATTTGAAGAACACGAAGTGGATGGTAAGAAGGTAACCGTCTGTGTCCACAGAAAGGGAGCAACCCGTGCCTTTCCGCCCGGACATCCGGCAATTCCAAAAGATTATAAATCAATTGGTCAGCCAGTAATCATCCCCGGTGATATGGGAACAAACTCCTATCTTCTCTTAGGAACCGAGAAGGCATTTCAGGAGACATTCGGTTCAACCTGTCACGGAGCAGGCAGGGTTTGGTCAAGAACCAAGGCACTGGAGGCGACAAGACAGAGAAATGTCGCCCAGGAGTTAAAGGCAAAGGGAATTTTTGTAATGGCAGCATCAAAGGAGGTTTTAAGGGAAGAGGTTCCGGATGCCTACAAGGATGTCAACTTAGTGGTGGAGGTCTGTCATAATGCTGGCATCTCTAAGAAGGTCTGCCGGATGCGTCCCTTAGGGGTAGTGAAGGGATAATCCAACTAAATCCTTCTGACGCGGGGCTGAAAGAATAGGATATAAAGTGTCCAGAAGAGGATTATTATCCCACCGCTGGCGGTCGCAGCGGGTGCACCAAACCTTTGGCTCATTGCCCCAGCGATTAGGCTGCCAATCGGAAACATCCCCATAAACATTATCACATAAAAGGCAATCACCCGACCCCTCAGATTGTCGGGAACCATCTCCTGAATTATTGTATTCACGGTCACATTCTGCATAATTATACAGAGACCGAGACCAAATAGAAGGATGAGCGAGATGATATAAATTCTCTGAAAGGAGAAGATTAAGATGAGAAGGGAGAAGAGAAGACTGGCAAGGATAATAATCTTCCCTTTCCGGACATAACTTCCCACCGTTGCTAAAGCAATGGCGCCAAAGAGCGAACCGAATCCTACCCCAGACATCATATAACCATAGCCCCTAACCCCAACCCGCAAAATATCACGGGCAAATACAGGAATCAAGGTCAAATAGGATACCCCAAAGATACTTGTGACCCCAACCATCAGTATGAGAAAGAAGAGGGCGCGATTATTTGTGATATACTGGAATGCCTCCTTGATATCCCGGGCATAAGAGACATTTTGCGGCGGTGGAGAGAATTTGATTCTGATGAGAGAAAGCGCGAGGATGACCGGGAAGAAACTTAAACCATTAAGAAAGAAACAGCCCGCAATCCCGACACTGGTAATTAAAATACCCGCAATCGCCGGACCAATCATCCTCGCCAAATTGAAGATGAAGGAGTTGAGGGCAATGGCATTTAAGAGGTCCTCTTTCTCCACCATCTCCGCCACAAACGATTGCCTCCCCGGCGTATCAAAGGCAAGGGTAATCCCAGCAATTGCCTCAATTACTAATATCTGCCAAATCCTAATCAATTTGAGATAGACGAGTAAGGCAAGGACGAAGGCGAGAATGGTTAAGACCGATTGGGTGAAGAGGAGGAGGTTTCTCTTATTGACCCTATCCGCAAAGGCACCGCCCAAAAGTGAGAGAAGGAAGATGGGGATTGAGCCGATAAAGGCAACCAATCCTAAAATGAAAGGGGAGTTACTCATCGTGAGAACGAGCCAGGAGCGGGCAACATTTTGTAACCATGTCCCGGACAAGGAGATTATCTGACCAAACCAGAAGAGACGAAAGTTACGATGTCTTAAAGCGACGAATGTCTTCGGGAAAAAATTCTGGCTGCTCACAAGAAATCTATGATGCGGAATGGTGAAATCATGGAAGAAGCGAGAAAGGGTCTCCTTTCCCGAGTTTAGGGAGGGGGTGATAGTAATTTGCCTATTTTAGTCGCTCCCTTATTATCCTTGCGACCTCTCTCCCGGAGAGGAACATACCGCCAAATATCGGACCCATCCTTGGTCCACCGAAGACGGTATTTGCTGCCATACCGCAAACAAAGAGGTTACGATAGACCTCTTTTGTATTCTCCACAATCTTCCTCTCCCCAACCTCTGCCCACATCGGCATCTCACCGACAATACCACCAGTAGCGGTAAAGAGTTTCTTACCAATCTTCTTCTCCACAATTCTCGTTATCTCGGCACTATGGCCTGTGGCATCAATAAGAAATTCTGCACGGGCAGAAAGGGGATCAACATGCAAATTTGCCATCGCAACACTTGCCCAGTTAATAACCACACCACAGACCTTCTCCTCCCTGATTAAGACATCTTCGGCAGTAATGAGATTAAATACCCTGGTTCCCGCTTTAATGCATTCTGCCATCAAGACGCCGAGGGTTTCTAAGGCATCGGCAACAAAATAACCCTTCTCATATTCTTTAATCCTCACTCCCAATTCACCAAGTATCTCTTTTGCCGCTTCTTGGAGGACAATTGAGTTGAACATCATACCGCCACCAGGCATACCGCCACCCGGTCGCAGGTTTCTCTCAAAGATTACCGTTTTGATCTTCTCCTTTCCCAAATAATAGCCAGCAGTGAGACCAGAAGGTCCAGCGCCAACAATGATAACTTCACTCTCTAAGGAATCTTTCAATTTTTCAATATAGGAATCAATTATTACCCGGGTTATCTTAATCTCATCTAACATATTCTTTACCAGACATAGCCGATAATTTCACCACCGGTCTTCTCTCTTTTTGCCTGCTTACCGGTAAGGAGCCCCTTTGAGGTAGAAAGGATAACGATTCCCAATCCACCGGCAACCCGCGGGATATCCTTATATCCGGTGTAAACCCTTCTTGATGGTTTGGATACCCTTTTCAGATTTCGGATTACCGATTTGCCGTCCAGGGTATATTTTAAGAGAAGGGAAATCTCTTTTTTCGTCCCTTCGCCTAAGACTTGGAAATTATTTATATAACCCTCCTCTAATAAAATTCGGGCGATTTCCAATTTTATCTTGGAGTAAGGGAATTTCACCTCAGGCTTCTTCACCGCCAGGGCATTTCTTATCCGAGTGAACATATCAGAAATTGGGTCCATTTCCTCCCCCTATTTCACCATGTTGCCTTTCGCACTCCGGGAATCTCTCCTTTCAGGGCGAGTTCCCGAAAACATATCCGACAGAGTCCAAACCTTCTCAAATAGCCACGGGAACGAAAACAGCGCTGGCAGCGGAATTTCTTCCGCACCGAAAACTTTGGTTCCCGACTCGCCTTAACGATAAGGCATCTTCTCGCCATCCTCTCCTCCGTTACCGTTTGCGGAAGACCGCACCAAACTCCTCCAAGAGTGCCTTTGCCTCATCATCTCTCTTGGCGGTTGTAACAAATGTGATATCCATTCCCCAGACCTTCTTCACCTTAGCCACATCCAATTCCGGAAAGATTAGTTGTTCCGATATGCCCAAATTATAATTTCCTCGGCCATCAAAGGAGTCCGGAGAAAATCCCCGAAAATCCCTTATCCGGGGAACAGCAAAATTTAATAACCGGTCTAAGAATTCATACATCCTATCCCTTCTTAATGTTACCTTTACTCCAATTGGCATTCCCTTTTTCAATTTGAATGCCGAGACCGCCTTCTTTGCCCTGGTGATAATTGGCTTCTGCCCGGTGATGAGTGATAGGTCTTCGGAAATCACTTCTAATATCTTGGGGTCAGAAATCGCCTCTCCGGCTCCAACATTGATAACAATCTTTTCTAATTTCGGAACCTCGTGGATATTTTTATAGCCAAACTTCGCCATCAGTGCCTTTCTAATACGGGTGTAGTATTCCTCTTTCAATCGTGGGATGTATGGCTTCGTTTCCTTCGCTTCTCTATTAGCCGATACTTCCTTTGCCATCTTAATCAACTATCTCCCCACATTTCCGACATTCCCTTTGCCTTCTCTCCTCAACGACCCTTCTCCTTAATTTTGTCCTCTCCCCACATTTTGGGCAGATGAAGATTAGGTTAGAAATATCTATTGGCTGGGGGATATCAATAATCCCTCCTGGCTTATCCGCGCCTCGTGGTCGTTGATGTTTCTTGGCTAATTTCACCCCTTCCACCAGAGCCCGGATTCTATCCTTTTCGCGAAGCAACTTTATAATCTTCCCTCGTTTCCCTTTCTCATCGCCACAACGCAATTCAACAATATCACCCTTTCTTAAATATGTCTTCATACTACCTCACTGGCAAGGGAGATGATCTTTGTAAATTCCTTTTCTCTCAACTCCCGGGGCACTGGACCGAAGACCCTTGTGCCTTTCGGTTCACCCTTATCATCAATTAAGACGCAGGCATTGTCATCAAATCTAATATAAGTATCATCAGAACGTCGGTATTCCTTCCGGGTGCGGATAATCACCGCCTTTGCCTTATCGCCCGGTTTGATGTTCGCCTGAGGGAGGGCATCTTTTATCGTCACAATTATCATATCTCCCACATAACCGTATCTCCGTTTTGAACCACCCAAAACCTTAATCACCATTGCTTCCTTTGCTCCGGTATTATCCGCTACGACAAGTCGGGTAAAATCCTGAATCATAATTTCTTAATCACTCGCCAGCGCTTCAATTTTGATAGCGGACGAGTCTCCATTAACATTACCCTGTCACCAATTGCACACTCATTCTTTTCATCATGGGCATAAAGCTTGGTTCGTTTCCTTATGTATTTCTTATATTTCGGATGTTTTACCAATCGTGTAACCTCTACGACCACTGTCTTATCCATCTTGTCCGACTTTACAATGCCAACTACTACCTTTCTATTTCCTGCCACTTTCCCGCTCCCAGTTTTTCACCTTTTCCTTAGTAAATCCCCGTTCCCGGAGGATAGTCAAAATCCGGGCAATATCCCTTCGGATTGTCCGCAGCTTAAGGGGATTCGGCAAGGTCTCAATCACCTTTCGCATCCGCAGATTGAAATGCTCTTCTTTAAGATTCACATATGCCCTTAAGAGTTCCTCATCCGTCATATCGCGCATTTCAGATGGTTTCATAAATTATCTCCTCCCGTTTGAGGATACGGGTTTTGCAGGGCAGTTTATCGCTGGCAAATTGGAATGCCGCAATCGCCTCATCTTCCGGGATTCCTTCTAACTCAAAGAGGATTCTCCCTGGTTTCACCACTGCCACCCAGAAGGCAGGGTCACCCTTCCCTTTTCCCATCCTGGTTTCCGCGGGCTTTTTTGATACCGGTTTATCTGGGAATACCCTTATCCAGAGTTTTCCGGCTCGCTTCAAGAATCTGGCGATGGCCATTCTCGCCGCTTCAATCTGCTGTGCGGAAAGCCAGCAGGGTTCTAATGCCTGCAAGCCAAATTCACCGAAATCTAATCGGTTCGCGGCGGTTGCCTTTCCCTTTCGGCGACCGCGGTGCTGTTTCCGATATTTTACCCTCTTCGGCATCAACATAATTAAATCCTCGCTTCCGGAGTAATTTCGCCTTTATAAATCCAGACCTTAACACCAATCGTCCCGTATACCGTCTTTGCCACCTCTACTGCATAATCAATATTTGCCCGCAGGGTCTGAAGTGGCATACTTCCTGCCAGGCGCCATTCACTACGGGCAATTTCTGCCCCGGCCAATCGCCCTGCCACCTGAACCTTAATTCCTTTAGCACCAAGCCGCATCGCAGAGGAGATTGCCTTCTTCATCGCCCGGCGGTAAGCGACCCTCTTTAATAGCTGCTCAACAATACTCCTAGCCACCAACCGAGAAGAGAGTTCCGGCACTCGCTCCGCTTCAATATGGATGTCAACCTCTCTTTTTGTTAATTGGCGGAGTTCTGCGGTCAGTGAATTCAAGGTTTCTTTATCTCGGCCAAATATTACACCGGGCCGGGCGGTATGGATGATTACCGTCAACTTATTGGCAACCCGCAGGATTTCAATATCGGAGATCATTGGGTCAACCGATTTCTTGGGGTCTTTCGCATCGCTATATTTCCGGTTCTCAATATATTTTCGGATCTTCATATCTTCCAAAATATTTTCCCGATACTCCTTCCCTTCGGAAAACCACTGGGACTTCCAATCTCTGGTGATTCCCAATCTAAAACCTAACGGATGTGTCTTCTGTCCCATCTCACTCCTTGGTTGCTACTTTGATTTTGATATGTGCGGTCCGGTGTTTATAAAAGAGCGGCATACCTCTTGGCCCGGCGCGAAAGCGCTTCATAGATGGTCCCTGATTACAAATTGCCTCCTTCACATATAAATCCTCTTCCTTTAATCGCACCTTTCCCGAACTATATAGGGCATTGGCAACCGCTGATTTTAAGGTTTTCAAGACAAAGGTCTTGAGATGCGGTTTTGAAAGGAAGGTAAGGATATTTAATGCCTCGGGAACCGGTTTTCCTCTTATTAAAGAGAGGATTTGATTTATCTTTTTTGGCGATACTCGTTGGTAGCGACTTATTGCGTAACTCTCCATATCACTTCTTTCCTTCTCCTTCTGCCTTCTTCTCCTTTCTCTGTCCGGAGTGGGCGCGGAAGGTTCGGGTTGGGGCAAACTCCCCCAATTTATGCCCGACCATCCTTTCCGTAATATAAACCGGGAGGAAACGGTTTCCGCAGTGAATTGAAATTGTGTGACCAACATATTCCGGAGGAATTGTGCTCCTTCGGGCATAAGTCCTAATGACCCTCTTTTCCCGCCGTTCGTTCATCTTCTGAATCTTCTCAAATAGATTTGAATCAATATAGGCACCCTTTTTCGTCGACCTTCCCATACTATCTTCTCCTCTGTATTATATAGCGGTTAGAAAACTTCTTCTTCTTTCTTGTCTTCTTCCCTTTGGCTAAAAACCCCTTTTCCGAGCAGGGCTGGCGGCCACCATGGGAACGTCCTTCACCTCCGCCCAGCGGATGGTCAACTGGATTCATCGCCACTGCCCTTGTCCGCGGTCTTCTTCCCATATGCCTCTTCCTTCCCGCCTTACCAATCGTAATATCCTTATGCTCCGGATTAGATACCCGACCGATGGTAGCGAAGCAGTCTAAAGAAAACCTTCTTATTTCACCAGAGGGGAGTTTCACAACCGCATAATCTTCTTCCTTAGCCAAAAGTTGGCAGGCGGTGCCAGCGGAACGGGCACAAAAGGAACTCTTTCCCGGATATAACTGGATATTATGTATCTCAACCCCAACCGGACAATAGCGGAGTGGCATTGCATTCCCAGCCCGAATTGGTAAATTACCTTTTTCGCTGGCAATCACTTCATCCCCAACCGCAAGACCCTGCGGTGCCAGAATATACCGATATTCACCATCCTTATAGCAAATGAGGGCAATTCGGCTCGTCCGGTTCGGGTCATATTCAATACTCACCACCCTACCTGGGATATCTCTTTTATCCCGCATAAAGTCAATTATCCGATAGAAACGCTTCTCACCTCCGCCGCGATATTTGGCAGTTATCACACCCTGATTATTTCTTCCACCAGTTTTCTTCTTCGGGCAGATTAATTTCTTATAGGGACGCTTTGCAGTTATCTCCTCAAAGGTTGAGACGCTATAAAATCTTCTTGCGCTCGTATATGGCTTATAGAATTTAATCCCCATACTAAACCTCTAAACTCTCAATCCGCTCTCCTTTTTTCAATGTGACGACTGCCTTTTTCCATCTCGCGGTCTTCCCAAGAAAGACCCCTAAACGGCGTGGTTTCCCTTTCATATTTATCACCCGCACCTTTTTCACCTTAACCTTAAATATCTCAGCCACTGCCCTTTTAATATCAATCTTATTGGCATCCCTTGCTACCTTAAAGGTATACTGACTATATCCTTTAAGCCGGGTCGCCTTTTCGGTTGATATCGGCCGAATTATGATTTCGCGAG
>JBBIHO010000063.1:0-4697 GCA_037446935.1 Caldifarciminota bacterium
TAAAAAATTGGGCAAAATGTTTCCAAAATCTTTAAGCCAATCTCTTTAATTTTTAGCCTTTGGCACGAATTTTGCTTAAGCGGTTTGACTATTAAAACCATCACTATTTAGGATTATGACGATAGATAAGACAACGCCCTCTACCCGGATATTGCAGGCAAGTATAATAAGAGAGAAAGGGGACACTTCCGAATGGCTTGGGATTAAACGTTAGAATCTTCTCTTTATTTGAGGATTATCTTAACGGTGGCAATCTCGTCGTTACCTCCCCTCTTAATCTTTAAGAAATAGACCCCAGAGGATAATCTCTTCTTCCCTTCATCCCTTCCGTTCCATTTCACACACTCCCCCAATTTTATATTAAATTCCTTCACCTTTCTACCCAGGGTATTATAAATCTCTCCCTCTGCTTCATCTCCCCCGCGCAAGAAAATCTTAAAGGAACTTCCGAGACTTGGTAAAATCGCAAAATCCTTAACCTTTTTACCAGAACCTTTCTCTTCTATCCCAGGGATTTCATCCCTTATGACTATTAATTTACTTCTATTGGTAGCGAGATAAAGCCGATTTTGAATTGGGTTCCAGGTTCTTATATCCAAAAATGTCCGCCCAATATATTGCCCATCGTATCTTGGGTATAAATCTTGTTATTTATCGGGTTCCAGAAGATGTCCAGTCCCTTCACATTCTCAATCGTATCAATCACCGAATTCGTTTCTAAATCTATCACTCTTATATTTATAGTCTGTCCATCATACCTCATTGTATAAATCCGGTTATCAATCGTATCAAGGACAATAGCAAAACCCTCGCCACCCGGGATGTAATGAGTAGGATGAATTATACTGTCAACATATCCATCTAAGATATATAGACCGCGCCTCCCCACAGGAATCGTATCACGAGCATTCCTAAAATCCACCTGCTTCGCCTGGAATATATAGGAAGGTGGCCAGCCGTCCGAAATATAAAATCTCTCTCTTTCCGGGTGATATTCAATATCACCGCAGACATTATCAATCACCTTTATTATCCGATGATTCACTGCATCAATAATCCTTGTTTTAGAGTATCCGTATCCGCCGTAGCCGCTTGTGATATATACCTTGTCAGTTCTTGGGCTATAACCAAAACCATAAATTGGCTAGGGGTGAGAATCTGGTCAATTACCATATCGGTTGAGCAGTCAATAACATAAGTCCAGTGTTCAGCAAACACTCTTGCCTTCTAAGTAATAGAGTCTCTTATATTCCGGAATATCTGTAATTACTGTTAGGACGCTATCGGTATTACCATCAAGGAGAACTACCGGTCCACCGCCGCAGGAGAAGGAGACCTTATTCATTTGGGTAGAGAGCGCACCTTAACCAATTTCTCTTCCCCGACCAATATATTCATCCACTTTTAGGAGATTTATTGGCTGGTTCTGGAGGGCATCAAATACCATAATCCAAGGGCCTGTCCTTCAGTAGCGTAGAACTAACTTATTTGTTAAAGGATTCTAAATAAGGTCATAAGGGTGCCCTGAGAATCCTAAACCAGGATAGATTTCTTTTATAAACTGGTTAGTGGCACAATCAATAATCCCTACCGTTAGGTTGTCATTCGTAAAATAGAGTTTATCCCTTATTGACCGCCACCAAGGTATCAAAATCTAAAAAACAGTACAGGCGGTTGTGTCGGGGGACAAACTTTATTTCGCCCACATATTTATCTTCTGGAAAGGAAATAGAGTCAATTACTGTTATCTTCTGACTTTCCCCTACTGGTCCGATAGCATAAAGCCGATTACCGATTGGATTATAGGCGCTCTTTCCCCAAATAAAATCTACTCTCATCTCTTGAATTATTTGATTTCTTTCGCAATCCAGGAAAAGAAGGTAACTTTCATCACCTGTTGAATCACTGGCGAATAGATAAAGTCTATCCCCTCGGTTATTGAGAACCGCTGCCCCGGCACAAGAGGAAGCCGCGGATAGGTATCTTATTGAGTCCAGGCTATCGGTTGCTCCATCTATAACATAAATTCTAAATGGAAAGTCTTTTGATAATCTGATTTGTTTGTCCGTCAACGATAAGGAGGGCAGTATCAGTAGGAATATAGATTTTATTGTTTAATTTATTGACACAGAAACGGGAGTTCGTTGGGCCGGGAATAATTATTCTATCAATTATCTGACGACGGGCGCAGTCAATTACAAAGACGGTATCCGAAAGCAGGTTGAGGTAGAGACAGTTATTACACGGATTAAAGACGCAGTTTGTTGAAGACACTTGTCGGTCAATATCAATTGGGGCTAATCTCACATCCTCTTCGCATATGGAATCCCAGTAAGCGCGGATAGGTGTGGAGAGACCACCAAAACTATCCGGGAGATATATCTAAAGATAGAGGCAGGGCAAAAGGTAAGAGAAGATATAAGTATGTGTTTAAATACTTCATTTTTTATCTTATCTTAGTCTTATCTTATTGCCGGAAAATTCGGCAAAGTTGCTGAAAAAGATAAGTATTTGTTCATTTGTCAAAAAATAAAAAGGGGCGGACTTCCCCGCCCCTCTATTTAACCCCAAAATCCTTAAACTGGAGGCATTGGGATTGGTTTTGGGGGAGTTGGTAAACCGTCCATATTATCTCCTTTCGGGCACTGCCCGTATCACCAGATAATATAAACATACTTTATACCAAAATAATACTAAAATAAGTTATTGAATTTACATTACTTATTAAATTTATCGCACTTTTAAAGAATTTAGGGCAAATAGAAATAATGCGACAAAATGGAAGATTTTTATAAGTTTTGTAATTTGAGATAGTTATATGTGCGACATTATGAGAATTTTAGGCGGTATTGTTGAGGATTTATCTCGTATCGCTTCATTAGTCGCTGGAGTTGTCTCCGATGAATTCCAAGGATTTCTGCGGTGCGACTCACATTGCCTTCGGTATTCTTTAATACGGATTCAATATCATCCGGGGTAATTTCTTTTCGCTCCCTTTTCTTCTTAATCTCTTTTTCCAGTGCCACAAATTTTGGTCCTAAATTCTCAATGGTGATTGACCTCTTCTGTGCCATTATCACTGCCCTTTCAATAACATTTTGCAACTCCCGGATATTTCCGGGCCAGGGATACATCTTCATTAACTCAATAGTCTCTTTTTCAAATTCCATCTCTCCTTTACCCAATTTTGCGGTATATCTTTTGAGGAAATATTCTGCTAATTGTGGTATATCTTGGGTCCTTTCTCTTAATGGTGGAACATTTATCGTTACCACATTGAGTCGGTAATAGAGGTCTTCTCGGAAATTGCCCTTTCTCACCTCCTCTTCTAAGTTCTTATTTGTCGCGCAGATTAGACGGCAATCAACCTTTCTTGGTTCGGTATCGCCAACCCTTCTTATTATCTTCTCTTCTAAGACCTCTAATAGTTTAGCTTGGATGCCAGGGGTGGTGTTTGTAATCTCGTCTAAGAATACTGTTCCACCTTCGGCAATTTCAAAAAGCCCTTCTTTGTCACGGTGGGCACCGGTGAATGACCCCTTCACATGACCAAATAATTCCGATTCAAAAAGGGTCTCCGGAAGCGTGCCGCAGTTTATTGAAACAAATTTTGCCCCCTGTCGGGAGGAGAGGGAATGGATATATCTTGCCAAAATCCCCTTGCCACTTCCGGTCTCGCCCATTATGAGAACGGTGCAATCAGTTGGTGCAATCTTTTCCACCAAGTTATAAACCTCCCGCATTGGGCGAGAGTTGCCAAGGAAGAAACCGGTTGTTGCATCAATAAGTATATCCTCCCGGAGGAGGGCAAACTCCTCCTGTATCTTTTTGAATACCAATGACTTATCCAATGTAGCCGCAAGGAGATTGGCGATACTGAGGAGTAACTCTTTATCCTCCTCCAAAAAGAGGTTGGATGTGATGCGGGAGTCTAAATATATTGCACCAACAACCTTCTCTTTGGTCCGCAAAGGTGCGCAGAGAAGGCTCCTTATCTTATGGATATGGACGGAACGGGAATTTTCAAAAGATGGGTCAGAGAGGGCATCCAAAGCCATAACCACTGAATTCTCAGTGCTTACCCGGCTTAAGACGGTGCGGGAGCAGGTTGTGGCATCTTCTAAGGTTGTGTGGTCAATATGCCGGGCGGTAATCGGGGTAATCTCATTATTCTGGTAGATAAAAAGAATCCCTCTTTCCGCATTCGTAACATTAAGAACGATATCAAGTATCCTTTCAAAGAAATCCTCCCTTTCCAATTGGGTATTGATTGTCTCGGAAAGTTGGTAAAAACAGTGGAGGATGTTAGTATCCCTTGATGGTAAGCCAGCAGTGGTTAACTCGGTAATATCTGCAAGAAACCTTTCGGTCCGTTCCGCATAGGAGGAAGCACCAATAGAAGAGAAGATCTCCTTTGCCTCTTTTAAGAAACCGGTCGCCTCCTGATATTCCTTTCTTGTGATTTCACCACCCTGTTCGCAAATCGCTTGGCCAAAGGTGAAGAGAGAGAGTCCCAATTGGAAGAGGAGGCCCGAATCACGAGAAAGGGTTATTGCCTTTCGGATATACTCCTTTCCCTCCTCTTTCTTTCCGCTACGCAAGAGGGCAAAACCCAAGAGTCTCAGCCCGCTTATATGTTTCTCCATTTTCGGATTTTCAAACCGACGGAGGAGACGGTGGGCAGAAATTAATGCCTT
>JBBIHO010000063.1:4719-8771 GCA_037446935.1 Caldifarciminota bacterium
CTTCTCTTCAAGGCGGAGCTGACTGAGAAATTCTAAGAAATAGTGGTTATCCCTCATTTTCGGATATCTTAGAGAATTTTTTAACGCATCCTTTGCCTGCTCAATCTTACCGGTCTCTAAATAATATTTAGCGGAAAATAGATTTAAATAAGGGAGGAGGCTATTTAACTTATGGCGAGTGATGAGGTTTTCCGCCTGGTCCAGTGCCTCCCAGGACTTTTCCGTATTCCCCATCATTAAGGCAAGTAAAGCGAAATTTAATCTATGGAGAGTGAGGTAATAATAATCCGAGAGCCTTTCATCAAGTTCACAAACCCTCTCCATTATCTCTTCGGCGGGTGAAAATTCGCCGAGGGTGGTGAGGAGTTCGGCTAAATTCCCTAAGCCACCGATGAGTTGGGGAAGGGCGGAAATCTTCTCCGCAATCTCTATCGCCTTTTCATAATATCCCCTTGCCGCAGAATAATTTCCATCCTCCCCGGTTAGCATTCCCTGACCGATTAGAGAGTTAATGAGGCCATAGATATCAGAAATCTTTCTACTCAACTCTTCGCTCTTATTATAAAACTCCTTTGCCTTTATCTTTTCTCCGGTTAGGTGGTAGACCGTGGCGAGGAATTGGAGGATGACATTTTGCTGGTAGTGATTTCCGGCTTCCTGGCAGAGTCGCAATACCTTCTCACCTAAGGAGAGGGCGGTAGTATAGTCCTGCTGCATAAACGAGAGATTAGCCAGATAATAGAAGATGCGCGATTCTAATTCCTTTCGGTTGGGAAGACGGGCGGCAATAGTATGTGCCCGCTGTAGGGATTCTGCTGCCGCGGAATATAAATTGAGATTCATCTCTGCCCATCCTTTGTCGGTGAGGATTGAGACAATCTTCTCATCCTGCCTTCCCTTCTCCATTGCCAGTGCCTCCCGGAGGTAATTTAGTGCCTCTTCGTAATTCCCTAACTTCTGGTGCAGTTTTCCGAGACGGGCAAGAAATTCTGAGTAGAGCCTCGTCTCCTTAGAAAGTTCCTTAGAGGAGGCGATAATGGAAAGGGCTTGGATATAATAATCTTTTGCCTCGGAAAAGTTTCCGAGGGTCTCCTCTATTGAGCCGATTTCCGAAAAAAGGGATAGTCTCTCTCGCAATTGGGCAGCCGAAGGATAACCTTCTCGCTTTATTGAAGGCAGGAAGGAGAGTGCGGACTTATAGAAAGAGAGTGCTTCTTTTAGCAAAAGTAGCCGAGTTGCCTTTTTTCCGGCACTGACGCTTGTCTCATAAGCCTTTTCGGTAATCCCCGCCTTTATATAATGATAGGCGAGGTCAAAAATCACATCCTCCCTTTTATCGCGATAGAACGATTCTAAGGAAGTGGCAATCTTCTCGTGGTCAGCTGGGGAGAAATCTTCTTCGGCGATGATACTTTCCAGGATATTATAAGATAGGGATAGGGCATTCTCCTCCTGCCTAATAAACCCCAATATCTCCAGATGAACAATTAAAGGGAGAAGAGTCGCTTCGTCAATTGCGAGAATCTTCTTTAATAACTGGGGAGTTGCCAACTTACCCAAGAGAGAGATAAATTTCAATACTTGCCTTTCATCTCCGGAGAGGGTAGCGAGGCGACTCTTAAAGATCGTATGAAGAGAGGTTGGTATCTCCTCCCGCAGACGGTCTTCAATTACCCTTCTCATGCCATGCTTCACAACAATCGCTCCCTTCCTCTGTAAGCCAGAGAGGATTTCGGAGATGAATAAGGGATTACCGCCGGTATTCTTAAATAAGAATTCGCTTAAGAGTTTCCTTTCCCTTTCAACAACTGGATTCCTCTCGGAGATTTTACCCAAGACACCTTCCACAAATTCCCTAACCTCTTCTTCCGAGAGAGGTGGTATTGGAAGATGGGTGAAGAAGGGCTTTTGGGCAAGTGCCTCGAGGCTCTCTAAGATTCTTTTCTCTGGAATTCCTGCGAGAAGCAAAAGAATCTTCTCATCCTTTATGGAAAGCCCTAAATAACGAATAAATTCTATTGAGAGGTCATCAAAGAATTCTAAGTCATCAAATAGGATGAAAAGTGGTGTGAGGGCGGCGCGGGAAAAGATTGCGGCCGTAATCTTTTCCATAATCTCATATTTGCGGGAGAGAGGTTTTGGGGAAGGTTTTGCCAAAAGTTCCTTGGTTGGAAATTCTATTGCCAGATTTAGTAAACAGGAAATCTCTTCTAAGAGATTCTTCTGCCCAGAGGGCAAGGAACCGGAAGAAAATGTGAAGGTTGTCGCACCGTCCAACTGACAGAAGAATTTCAACTCCATGCTCAATCTTGATTTACCAACCCCTCTATCCCCGGTGAGGAGGAAGACCGTTCCCCGCCCCTTTTTTGCCCTCTCCCAGCCTCGCTTCATTTCTTTGAGAAGCGAGGTCCGGCCAACAAAGGGTGCGGTAAAGGTGGTATCTTTCCACTCCTTATGGGAGATGGTAATATGCTCACGAGAGACCAAATCTTCCTGATAGCCAATCCTTTTTAGCGATTCAATCACATCTAAGGCGGAGCCCGGTCTTACTTCCGGGAAGGGCGAGATCAGAGATTGACAAATGTCCAAAATTTCTTCTGGTGGTAGTTTCACCTGAAACAGGCGGTGGGATTCTTTAATCGCCTCTTTTACATCAAGACCACTGGTGTATTGGATTTTTAAAAATTCCAGGATGTTAGGGAAAGAACTTGGTCCTCTCTTGGTTAAGATTTCATAAAGTATAATCCCCAAGGAATATAAATCGGCACGAGAATCCGGAGTTAAGCCCTTTAAGATTTCTGGTGCCACATAGCCAAGGGTTCCTCCTTCGCCTCCCTCTCGGAGGGAAAATTTTTCGGCGAAGCCAAAATCAAGGATCTTCACTATGACCTTTCCCCGAGAAGGGGAGCAGAGGATATGGGATGGTTTCAAATCGGAATGGACAAAACCTTGGGAATGGATATAGGCAAGACTATTTAAGATCTGTCCAAGGGCGGTTATTAGTTCTGGGGAATAGCCATTTGAGAAGAACTGGGTTATTGGGACACCATCAAAGAACTCAAGGGTGAAAAAGGATGTGCCGTCTTGCAGGGTGGAGAAGTCATAGACCGAAATGATATTCGGATGTCGCAGTTGGGAGAGGAAGAAGAACTCCTTGCGTAAGGCAAGCCCTCCAGAACCATCCCCAGACTTCGTGTCGCACTTTAAGGCAAATATTTCATCCGAATAGACATCTTTTACCTTATATACCTCAGCCTGCAAGCCGCCACCAAGAAAGGAGAGAACATGATAGCGGTCGCCAATAAGTTCAGATACCTTAAAAGCACTATTTGACATCAATAACTAATATTATAACATAAAAAGATAATTTTGTCAAGTAAAAATTGCGACAATTTGATTGTCCCACTAATTTTTATAAGTTATGTCATTTCAATAATTTATAAATAAGATATTGACTTTTATGAACTTTTTGGTATAATGATTTTATGAAGATAAGAGTAGGGTATCTCCAATTTTCGCCGATTTTTGGGCAAAAGGCGTTAAATTTAAGGAAGGTGAATGCGCATCTGAGTAGAATTAAGAAATCTCTTCTTCCTTCCTTAATATGTATTCCCGAACTCTTTGCGACAGGTTATTCATTTCTTGATAAGAGTGAACTCTCCTTATTAGCCGAAGAGATACCTGGTGAGACGCAAGATTTTCTTACCGGAATTGCCAGGAGGAAGAATATGGTCATCTGTGCCGGGATAGCGGAAAGGGAGAAGGATAAATTCTTCAATTCGGCTCTCCTCTGTCTGCCTGATGGTAAATATTATGTTTATCGGAAGGCACATCTATTCTTTAAGGAGAAGGAGATATTTACACCCGGGGATAAGTCTTTTTCAGTAATTGAGATACCTTGCGGAAGAGAGAAGATTCCTATTGGAATTCTTATCTGTTTTGACTACATCTTTCCTGAGGCGGCAAGAACCCTCGCCTTAAAAGGGGCAAGAATAATATTACATCCCTCAAACCTCATACTTCCTATTGGACCAGGGATTATAAGGAGTCGG
>JBBIHO010000064.1:0-6233 GCA_037446935.1 Caldifarciminota bacterium
CCATTTCATTTTCCTAACTGTTCAAGGAATTGCTTAACTTCCCTCAGCATATCTTAGGTTTATCCGCCCGCTTCTATGATACCTTATTTAAAGGTCTAATTTGTAGTCTAATTTTTCGTCTAAATCTTGCTGGCGAATAGAGTTTCTTTATTTGATGGTTATTTTATTCTTTATCGCTTGAAATTTCTTCTTCCCAATTCCTTTCACCTTCATTACCTCTTCTTTTCTCTTGAATCCACCCTTTTCCTTCCGATATTTGATAATTCTTTCCGCAAGGATTGGTCCAATTCCGGGTAGTGAGCGGAGTTCGGTTTCGGAGGCGGTGTTGATATTTATAGGTTCGCTCTCACTTAGGTGAATCTTACCCCTCTCTTTTGTTAAGGAGGGGGTCAAATCCTCCTTAGCGCCGTTTTTCTTTTCACGCCCTTGCGAACTTTTAACTTCTATCTCTCTAATTAACCGGAGTGATCTATTTCTTGCCTGGTTCTGCAAGGTGTTCACAATTGCTGCAATGGCGATGGCAGAGATGAGAAATATAAGGATTGCCTTTTCTCTCCGATTCATCCTGTCTTTCTTTCCCTCTTTAACTCGTGCCTAAATGCCATTCTCCGAAAGTTGCTGGAATTTAAATAAATGGTAGGGGTTAGAAACGGAAGAGGACCCAAATGTTCAGGTCAATGCTCTGGGAATGAAGTCGTCTCTGGAGGTCACGATAGGAGGTATAGCCGGTATTGAATCCTGATTCTACGGTTGCGGAGATGCGGTAGGAGGAAGAGAGGCGGGTTGAGATATTTTCGTTCGCACCGATGGGGATTCTTTGCCCTCCCTCTATTCGGGTATTTTCGCTCTTAGCGTAGCGGATGTCCCAGGATAGGCTCAGTTCCTGGGTCAATTTTATCTTGGGCAAGAATGGCAACTTGATTCCTTTTGGGGCAGAGAAGGCATGGCTTATTGAAAAGTCAATCCCTTTATCTTTTGTTACGGTTCGGCTGGTCTGATTTTGTGGTGGACCGGTTAGGTTAATTTCATCAGAGGAGGTGGCGTAATTTATTGAGAGGTTGGTATTTATCCTCTTCTGCCAGGTGGTCTGCCAGCCAATCAGTGGTGAGAAACTATTTCTTTTCCCAAGACGGGACCCTCTTATTAGGAGCTTGCCATCGGGTGCTAAGGAACCGCTCCGGTCGGTATTTCTTGAGAATCCTAAGGATAGATTAGAGGATGTTGCCCATTTTTTTAAGTAACGTTCTATTCGGCTGATGGTGATATTAAAAGAGGGCCAGGTTAGAGAATAAGCGGCATTGCCGATACCACTGGTGACTCCCTTTTCAACCGCATAGTCATAGGAGTATGAGATTCCAATATTACCCAATTTCAAACGGGAGGAGGTTGAGAAGCGGTTGTCCGTCTCTCGGGTGAGGGGTTCGCGGAGGAGCGTATCTTCGCGGTATCGATCAATAAATCCTAACTGATAGAGTAGGGGAGGTGACGAATAGGCGGTAGGAAATTCACTGGCGCGGGAGATGGTATAGGAGATGTCAAATGGTTCAATTATCTCGGCAAGTCCGCCCAATCTTTTTAATAAGTCCTGCAGGAAGCCTTTTTGTGAGCGGGACCCCTTTTCTTCTTCCTCTTCTCCTTTTAATTTGGCAAGGAGGCTTGGTAGGTTCAGGTCGGTATCAATGCGGTATTCAGCCTCATTTGAGAAGGTCCTTCTTTTAAGGAGCGTGTCTCGTTGTCGCATCCGGGATTCGCTATAACCTCCATCATATTCTAATTGGGGGGAGAGGATTTCTCCTAATTCAAAGGAGTAGGAGGCACCAAAATGCCTGTCCTTGTCAGTCTCTTCGCCCAAACGGCTTCTCTTTCCTTTATCTTCTGGGATGGCATAGAAGTCACGTCCCTCATTGGCATCGTAATCAAATGTTAGGTTTTCAATCGGAGTGAAACCTGTGCTTAATGATAATCTTGCGACCCTTGAGGAATCTTTGATGATGTGATATTGGGCGGTGTCTTGCGTCTTGGTTGCCCGGAGGGAGCGGGATGAGGAATAACCAACCCCGAATGAGATATTTTGGGGGAAGTAGTAAATCTCATTTTCGCCGAGGGTGAAAAAGAGATTGGGGCTTATTCCATAGTTGATTCCGAAGTTACTTCGGTAGGAAGTATCGGTAGAGAGTCGTTGCCAACTTTTCTCCCTGCCTCTTTGATAGGAAAAGGAGAGGGCATCCAAGGTATAATTTAAGATTTTATTTCCTGATTTCCCTTTGCGGAGGGTTCCGCTCCAGGATTCGGAAAATCCCTTTCCCTTAGAACTTTCTGCCTCCGGTTGATTAAGGTTAATTCTCAGGTCGGGCGCGAGGGGATGAAATTTGGGAACGATTGAGGACTGGGTTCGTTGATAACTGATGGGGAGGAACAATTGCCAGGTTGCGGGTAGGAACCGGTCTAAGGAGATTCCTGCGGAATATGCCTGACTATAACGATAATCGCCAGTCTTGACACCGCCACCTTCTGAGAGGCGGATGAAATTCGGGTCAAGATAAGAGAGGGATAAACTAAAGTTTGCCACATCGGAAAGGGAGAAGCGAAGCGCGGTTTGATAACCGAATCCCGGGGAGACATAGGGTTGAGTGAGCCTTATGTCGTTAAACCAGATAGTGCCGGAGATTCTTTCGGTGGTTGGGTTTTCTATTCCCAGAGCAATCTCCCTCACCTCAGATAAGGTTGGTGTTCCTTTATAGCCATAATCCTCTCGTATCACTTGCAAACGACGGATATTGCGAAGGGTGTCAAGGTCAATTTCAAACTCATACCAATTGCCATCAGTTCCGGGAATTTGTCTGCCCTGGCTGATATAGGAGCGAAAGTAGTAGTAGTTAGATGAATCTTGCCCCATTCTTAAAAAGAAGATAGGGTCAAGGGAGGGTTCTTTGTGGACATAAATCTTTAAGCGTTTGTAATCCCGCCAATCCTCTTTGGTGAAAAATGTCTGGGGTATTACTATCTTTCCCTTACCCGGTAGATTTTTGAATGTTAGGGCAAGTGAAGCCTCCTTCTCTCTTTTGCCAAAGGGGTCATATTTTAATTCAAATGGTGAATTGTAGGAGGTGTCATTTTCAATACTTATCTGATAAATTTTGACGAGAAGATCCGGAATTGTGTCCGGGCCAAAGTTCGGTCCTGAGGAAGGAGGGCCCATACCTTCATTATCGCCACCCCTCTCCGGAGGAGGTCCCTCAATCTTTACCCCCTGCCATTTACTTCCGGTTATCTCTAAGGAGTAGAAATCAATCGTCTCCGGTTGGGAAAAGGAACTGAACCAGAGACGCACAATTCTTATCTCCTGGTTTAAGGGAGTCCCTTCCTTTTTCTGCCACTTGCTGAGGGGGATGCGAAAGACCCGCCAGTTATTTATTAGGTTGGTAAAGTAGGTGGTATCTTGGAGGTCAATTTCGTATTCGTAGTAATTATTATCACCACGCGGGGAGAAACCATTGCCATCCACATCCTCGGAGTCTAATATCTTATTACCCTCGGTTCCGGATGGGTTAGTATTCACATTGTAGTCGTCATTACCGTCGTCACCGGAAACTCCTGCGCCATCCTTCCCAAGGACCGTATCTAAGCCGGAATCTTCGCCTAGTTGGTCATCTAATTGAGCATTCTGATTTCTATCCTCAGTATCAAAGAAATTGTTATAGCCAACAATCTTTCCTTCATAATTGCGACGGGGGGCATCCTCTTCAACGGTAGTGGCTAAGGTGACATATATCTTTCCCGAGTTTTGTCGGGTGCGAAAGATGCCTTCAATATTCTCTAAGTTTCTTATGTCAACACTACCCCGAATGGCACACATCATTCCTGCCCAAGAGACGGTATTATCCGGTTCAAATATTATCTTCATATAATCAACCCTTTCTTCCCTCTCCTCTTTTACCCGGGGACCGAATATTGAATCCTTCCTTATCCGCTGGGCGGGATTGAACCAGAAGAGTCTCTTTTTCGCAAAGTTTGCAGTATCCTTACCAATTGGGACGGATGCGTATTGCCAGTTTATTGCCTGCAAATCAACCTTTTCCGAGATTACCATCTGTTCAAAGTCGTCAACATAGGCAACACCAAAGGTATTGGGGTTGGGTAGGGAGGCGGCAACTTCTCCGGAAAGGGAGAGTTCGGTCGGGGTTTGAGCGCGGACGAGAGGGAGACCGTCTAAGATGTTTGTTAAGTTTTCGCTTTTGTAAGTATATGTTAAATCACTTTCCCATATCATCCGCTGGAAGGGTTCGGAACCTAAACTTGGCTTTTCCTGGGGAGTAATTTCGTTGCGGTAGAAGATACTGGTGCCAAATTTACCAGATTCCGTGAGTCTCCCTTCGGCGCGGGCGCCGAAGATGGAACGAGAGACTGCCATAAAGAGTGGGAGATATTCGTAGGTTATTTTAATATCGGCATCCGGCGGCAGGGGTTTGAGAAAGGTAATTTCGCCTTTTTCATAATCAATCTTATAATCCTCCCCTCGGATTTGTTCCACTCCCTGCACATAGACCTTCTCGGTCTCTCTTTCCACATCAAGTCCGATAGAAATCACTTGGGAAGATGCGGTGTATTCAGCAACAATATAATATAACTTCCCTTCTCCGGGGAGGAGGGCATCTTTGCGATAAATTATGGTATCGGGAATCGTGAGGGAGGTCTTCGCAAATGGCTCCGGATATGGAAAGATAAGATAACCCAAGGAAGGGATAAATTGGGGATAGCCTACCTTGCCGTCGCCATCCGGGTCAAGTCCAGTAAGTTGGAGAAAGGTCTTTCCATTCTCATCCGTCTCCCGGTCAACATCCGGTTCATCCCGGAATATCCTGACATTTGCCAACTGGACATTCCGCGCCGCGAGGGTATAGATATTACGCATCGTCAAGGGCCAGGTTTTACTTCTTCGGTCGTAGCGGTGTGCCTTTAAGAGTTTTATGACCAAAAGCGAATCCTGGTAATATTGATAGCCGCCAATTGTCTCATTCTTCTCGGTGATGTAAGAGACACCAAGCCTTCCCTCCTTCACATCCCTCATCACTTCTAAGAAGATGCTACCTTCTAAGAAGCGGTGGATTTTATAATCTTCGTTCGGCTTTAAGAGAATAAAACTGGAGATTTTCCGGTCACCGGGAAAGTCCGGATTGGGCAGGGTATCTTCTGGGGATTCTGGCTTGATGGTCGCTAAACACCTTATCTTACCTGTGCCATAGGGTTGATTGTCATCATAATAAAGGTAAATCTCTTTCAATTCAGTAATTGGCAGGGTATCAAGTAAGAAGAATCGCTCTTTGGCAAATTCGTTGTCATAGAAGGTATCGGTATAGACTGGGTTGCGTCCCCTAAATTCTCGGGTCTGGGGTTGCGATTGCTCCCGGGAGGCAATCAGGTGGAGATTAATCCCACCGAGTGCTCCATAACCGGAAATCCCGAAGAGTCCTTTGCCGGTGGGAATGTCACCGGTAAAGGCAGTGCCGGGGATGGAGAGGCGGGTCTCACCCAACTCCAATTTCTTGATGACCTCATCCTCACCTCCCGTATACTCTAACTTCACTTTGTTTTTCGCTTCTAACTCCCGCTGGGAATTATGGTCAATTGTGACCTTTGTCCGCTCGCCAATCGTTCCTTCCAAGTTGAGTTGCAGAGCCTGTTCCATCTTCAATTCCGGAAAGAGAGGGGTGGTGCGACTGGTTTGGGTTCCGCCAGTCACTCGGGTCTGACGACCACCCAAGGTAATACGGTCTTCACCAGCGATATTAATCTTTGATTCACCGATTAGCGGGACTTTCGGGATTTCAATTTCGGGAATGAGTCCGGAGATGCCAGTTATCTTTTCCTGGCTAAACATTCTTCTCTCAGCCTCCCGGCTAAAATCCTTCGCAAAATCCTCCTCCATCTTATAAGCGAGGTAGCGAGAAAGGGTTAGTACCTTTGTGACCCCGACAAATGAGGTATCGCGATATTTTTCAAAGAATGCCCGCTTTCCTTCATAATCAATCCTTACCTTTTCGGTTTCCGCGAAAATCTTTGCCAATATTCTCCTCTCCAAGTATTCTGGCAGAGATAACGGAGGCTTGGTCACGAGAGGAAGCGTCTCCGGTTTCGGTTTTTCGACAACTGGGATAGTTTCCGGTTTCGGTTTTTCAACGACTGGGAGTGTCTCCGGTTTTGGCTTTTTGACCACCGGGAGTGTTTCCGGTTTC
>JBBIHO010000064.1:6262-8719 GCA_037446935.1 Caldifarciminota bacterium
GTTTTTCGACAACCGGGAGTGTCTCCGGTTTCGGTTTTCTGACCACTGGGAGTGTCTCCGGTTTTGGCTTTTTGACCACCGGGAGTGTTTCCGGTTTCGGTTTCTTTACGGGTATGAGTGATTCCGGTTTCATGGAAGTGATGGGAGGGGGTCGATGGGGAGGGGAGAGTAGTTTGATACTAAAATATAGGATAATAACCGAGAGGCAAATTATCAAAAAGATGATAGAGATTCTCGTAAATTTTCCCTTACTCATTTTGCCAGTTTCTTAGTCCAACGGTTGCGATATTCTTTATTTTCTTGACAAGTTCCTTTACTCCAAAACCATATCTTTCCAAGATAATTTGTCTGTCACCATGTTCAATGAATACCGAAGGAAGTCCAAATCTTTCAATC
Organism: Caldifarciminota bacterium; assembly: GCA_037446935.1. GTDB lineage: Bacteria > Hydrothermota > Tepidihabitantia > Tepidihabitantales > JBDRVQ01 > JBBIHO01. The sequence continues at coordinate 6,659 of JBBIHO010000064.1, forward strand.
CTTACGGGAATTCCTTTTTGCGCATAGAACTCTAAAACCCCTGAGCCAAATCCTCCTTCTAAGACATTCTCCTCCAGGATGCATAAGGTTTTATATCTCTGGGCGATTGTTAATAGAAGTTCGCAATCCAGAGGTTTTACGAATCGGGCGTTAACTACGCCAACAACAATTCCTTCTCTTGCCAATTCTTCGGCTACTCTCTCCGCAATCTTGACTGGGTAGCCGATTGTGAGAATGCATAAATCTTTACCTTCTTTCTCAATTATCCCTTTCCCGAAATAGATTTCCGGCGGGTCACTCTTTTCGGTCTCCTTACCGTTGTGAGAAGAACCTTTCGGATATCTAATTGCTATTGGCGAGGAAAGGTTTTCAATCGCCCAGAATAGCATAGACCGCAGTTCACTTTCATCCTTAGGAGCCATAATGGTGAGGTTAGGGATAAAGCGGAGGTAGGAGAGGTCAAAGATTCCTTGATGGGTCTCACCATCTTCACCAACAATTCCGCTCCGGTCAATGGCGAAAAGAACTGGTAGGTTTTGGAGGCAGATGTTATAAAGCAATTGGTCATAAGCACGGGGTAGAAATGTTGAGTAGATTGCGACGACCGGTTTTAGCCCGGCAAGGGCGAGACCAGCGGCAAAAGCGACTGCATGCTGTTCACAGATTCCGCAGTCAAAGAACCGCTCCGGGAACACCTCACGAAATTCTTCTAAGCCGCTTCCCAAGCACATCCCCGGGGTTAGGACAAAGACCTTTTTGTCCCGTTGGGCACAGTCGATGAGTGTCTTTCCTAATACCGAAGAGAAGTCCACCCTTCTCTTTTTATTATTACAAGGGGGGTTCTGGAGGTCAAATGGACCAATCCCGTGAAAAAGTTCCGGGTTCTTTTCCGCCGGTGGATAACCCTTACCCTTTTTTGTTGTAATATGAACTAATAGGGGACCAGAGAGACCCTTCAGCCGATTGAATATCTCAATGAGTATTTTGAGATTATGACCATCAAAAGGTCCGAAATAACGGAAACCCAGTTCTTCAAAGATTAATGAGGGAACCAATAGGTTTTTTAACCCCTCTTCTAACTTCCGCGCAAGTCTTCTTGTTCGCTGGGTAAGGTCTTTTGGCAGATGACCCAGTAGGTTCCAAACATCGCGTTTTAATCGGTTATAAATTCTACCGGTGATTATTCTCGAAAGGTAATGGGAAAGGGCACTGTTGCTCTTTGCGATAGACATCTTGTTATCATTTAAGATGATGATAATATCCTTCTTTAAGGAACCGCAGTAGTTCAGTCCCTCCAATGCCACGCCAGCGCCTAAACTACCATCACCGATAACAACGATAATCTTATCCTTCTCGCCTTTGTAGTCTCTGGCTACAGCCATCCCCAAGGCAACAGAGATGGCCTCTCCGGAATGGCCGCTATCAAAGGAATCAAATTCACTCTCCCTTCGTTTCGGAAAGCCGGATAGACCACCCTCTTTTCTTAAAGTAGCGAATCGTTCTTTCCGGCCAGTGATAATTTTATGGGTGTAAGATTGATGTCCAACATCCCAGATAATCTTATCTTTAGGGGTAGAAAAGACATAGTGGAGGGCGAGGGTCAATTCAACAGTTCCTAAGTTCGGAGCAAGATGGCCACCATTTTTTGAAACTACTTCAATTATCTTTTCTCTTATCTCCCCAGCCAGGGTTGTTAGTTCATTTAGAGAAAGTCTTCTCAGGTCAGTTACGGAGTTAATATTTGGGAGAAGTTGATTCATCTTTCCGTGCGCTGGGCAATAAGGTTTGTCAGTTCCAGGAAGGTAGTGAATCCTTTTCCTGCTCGGGCAAATAATGCTCTTGCCCTTTTCGCATACCTCTCTTTAAGGGATTCGGTTCGTTTTCTACCATAAATCTTCACCGCTCCATTGTTATCTTGGAGATCATCGGTAAGTTGAAAGAGTATGCCGAAAGATAATCCAGCTTCTCTTAATACCTTTAACCGCCAACGCTCACAATCGGCAAGGATTGCCCCGACGATGATGGCGGCCGAGAGAAGAGAGGCGGTTTTCTTTTTGATAA
>JBBIHO010000065.1:0-8641 GCA_037446935.1 Caldifarciminota bacterium
AACATTTTGCCCAATTTTTTACTCTATATTTATAGAGGGGGATTCTCTTTTCAAATTGCCGTGGGGGGAGGGATACCACCTCACCTGTCAAAAGAAAGATTTTTATAAAATTAAGAAAATTAAAATCAAAATCGGCTAAAAAATCAAATTTTATATTAATTATTAAATATGACCTTTAATCTGTCTTTTAACCCCTCTTTTGAGGTATCTCTTGAAGCGACGCCAATTCTAAAATGGCATCTATCTTTTGAACCTTCTTTTTATCCATCTTTCCGTTTTTTGGAGAAAAGCGCTAAGGAGTAATCTCTTTCCCACATTAGAAATTTACAGTTGCTCTGCTCCCGCACAATGTGAGAGGCTTACACCCGCGCCTCTTATTTCACTAAGATTATTTTATTCTTCTCCCTTCCCTCTCCCTTCTCCAATCTTAGGAAGTAGATGCCAGAAGGTAAATCCTTTAATTCCCAACTATTAAGACCTGACCTGGCGGTGAGGGTTTTAATCTTCTTTCCGCCGGCATCGTAAAGGGAGAGTTTCACTTCTCCTTCTTTTGATAAGATATAATTGAGACGCGAATTCTTGGAGAGAAGCGTTGGATATATAGGGGAATGAGGAATGAGGAATGAGGAATGCGGAAAAAGGTTTCTCTCGGAAATTCCAACCTGAGGTTCGCCGGTCACAAAGGCGATTGCCCTACTGGGGACCAATGGCGCCTGCGCGCGATGATAACTACTATTGTTCAGTCCACAGATGCCACGCGTTGAGTTGTTATTCTCAATTCCTACGGTATTGCTCGTGTAATTATTTGCCGAATAATATTGGAAGACTATCCGGTTGTCACCGGTCGGTGTCGGAATTGTTGTGTCATAGACGATGATTTCAAACTTATCCCACGATTCGCGCGGACTATAATAATGGACCGAATCCCATTCAATTATGAAACGATGGCTGTCCGGTTCATAGAGATACCAGATGCGATTACCAACTGGCGGATATAAATCATCCCAGTTGATACAAATCATTGAATGGGGATTAGTAGAAGTCGGGTCAGGAAGTGGTTGGTTAGTATAGACCGCTGATGTTGTCCTTCCCGGAACTATCCAGCCATTGCCACAGACCGAAAGCGATTCCGCAAATCTCTGTCCGTAATACTTGAAGACAAATGGCAAGGGAATCCTGTAAGTCTGGTCATCGGAATTTATTGGCAGTTGTGTCCCGCGGTTACGAATTTCAATCCAGCGGTAGAGGGGTCTCTGTTGATAAAGGGTATCTATATTATCATAAGCCCAGTAGATTGCCGGCTCACCATCAGGAATCGGGTCGGTGATTGTAATCTCACCTATCTCTAAGTTGAAACTTAGACTATCCTGATAGTTCAATCCAGAGAGGCGAAGCATAAACCGCACAATTCTTCCCCTTGGAGTTGAAGGGCTTGCGATTAAGGCAAATCTGTCCGCTTCGTTTCCCCTTATCGTCTCTGGTGGTATATTGCCAAAGGTGCCAAGGGAATCTAAAATCGTGATATATGGGTCATTGACTCGTAAGATACCCGAGAGGTTATTGGCAGCCATCCTTCCCATATTTTTCAAGAGAGTTACCAATTCCACAGCCTCTCCGGGGTCTAATCGGTGATTATTATTTCCCGAAGAATCATAAATCACTGACTGCTGTAAGACGAGTGCCGGGGCATTGGTAATCACACCTTCTATCGCATCTAAGTCAAAACCACCGGTTGGTCCATTAACGCCATCACCATCATCGGCAATCCTCACATATCTCGCCATTCCCTGCCCAGCCCTCAATAAATCATAAGAGGATGTCCCGGTGTCAAAACCGCAGAAGTACCAGGGTCCATTCCAGGTATTGGAGACAAATACCGAGCAGGCCTCCGGGTCGCTATCCTCTTCGTAAATATAGAAATCGGCACCCGGTCCGTTGATTATCGGTATCTGCATATCATAGACAACCCAGCCCCGAACCCCGAGGGATAATCTTCGGGAATCCCGAAGACCCTGAGCAAAGATGGTGAGAGAACGATTTGAGTGGTCAGAAGGGTCCTTAATATTAGAAGCCATACACTTATAGGCAAAGATGGGAATTGTCGTATCCCTTGTTAGAGGGATATCACAGATTGTATAACTGTCGGCCGGGACAGAAATATTCGCAATCGTCTTCTCCCGATAACCATTGGCAACCACCCTTAGATTATATGTTCCGGAATGGGCATACCGAAAATAATAACCGCAGGTATCGGTATAGACCGGAAAATTTGGTGGTTGCATCTCAACCAAAGCCATTACCGGCTGTCCGGTTAAAGAATCATAAACCCTTCCCCTAATTCCGTAGGCACACCTTCTTATTAATTCTAAGTTGGCACTCAGATTCTTCTTACAGATTGTATCAATCCGCGATGTATCCGGAACATGGGGTGAACAGAGTTCCGGGGCAATACAGAAGGCACCTTCCGCACCATAGGCAAAATCAGAAGATGAACCGTGAACCTCATATAATCCGCGGCAGATTTGGAATGCCGGATATCCTGTATAATAACTATAGCGTGAGCATAAGAAGGACATAAATAGACTGTCATAGGGCGCAATTGTTGAATATGCCCAGGGCCACATCACCGCCTCGGTTCCTGAATGGTAGGTAGTATAGATGACAAATGGTGCCCTTTGGAAGAAGTTCCTTATCGCCCTTGTCTCTGGCTGGGAGAAGGGAGCGGTTGAACCACCCCAGGCATCCCAGACATAACCATAATCACGATTCAGGTCAACACCATTCGCATTGCCCCGTTGTCTTGAAACCATTCCGTCAGGATTCACAATCGGTATCACCCAGATTTCCCTCGTATTCACCATATTCGTTATCACTGGATCAACACCATAATTCCGCATAATATGTCTCACCAGATATAAGCAGACCTCACTCCCGATATTCTCATTGCCGTGGGTTGTGCCATCCCAGAGGATTCTCGGCTCATGCTCATCAATTTGCGCATTGTCCGTAATCTTCATCGCCAAAAGGACCCGATTCTGAACCGAACGCCCAATCGTATCCAATCGGACTAGATTCGGATTATTCTGGGCAATGATGTTGAAGGTATCAACAATCTCCTGATAGGAATGGAAGCGACCGAAATCGGCACCAGGAAATACCTCCTTATGATATTCTTCTATATCTTGAATGAGGATTTCAGTTGGATACCTTTCCGCAAAGGACCGAAACTTATCCTCAGCAATCGCCCCGATGATATAATCATCGCCGATTTCGTAGATATATAAACCTTCACTTCTCATCTCCGCAACCCTTTCTTTTGGCGAAGGGATTGCCACCTTAATCAGTTTCTCCTTTTCCGCGAATGAGACCCGATAAGTGGCGATAAGGAGTCCAATCAAAAGAATAACCTTCTTCATAACCACCTCCGCAAATTAAAGAAGTTATACATAAATAATTATATTCTTAAATTTGAAAAATGCAAGCAAAGGTGAAATGTAAAAAGTGCTTGACAGTTAAAATATTTACCTTATCCTTATAATAGAAAATAGAATGAAGGCGGGTCTCTTTTTCGGGAGAGGTGTCCGAGTGGACGAAGGAGCACGACTGGAAATCGTGTGTGCGCCCAAAAGGTGCACCGTGGGTTCGAATCCCACCCTCTCCGTGAATCTTCCTAATGGTATCTGATCTGGCGCAAATCTCTGCCAAACGGTTACGCAAACTCCCTCCCTATCTCTTTCAAGAACTTGCCGAATTAAAAAGGAACTATCAAGGCAGGCCACTGATTAATTTGGGTGAAGGTTCTCCTGATTTACCACCGGAGCGCGAAATAATTGAACATCTTATTTGCGCGGTGCGGGACGAAAAAAATCACGGCTATCCTAATTATGCCGGACTCTTAAAAACCCGGACCGCCATAGCGAAATGGTATAAGAGACGATTTAATGTTGACTTAGACCCCGAGAAAGAGGTCTCTCTTCTAATCGGTTCCAAGGAAGGAATTGCCCATCTCTTCTGGGCGCTTTGCGGACCACAGGATACAGTGGCAGTCCCTGACCCGGCTTACCCAATTTATCATTCGCAACCACGCCTCGCCGGAGCAAAGATAAAGATTCTTCCCTTAAAGGAAACCAATGATTTCCTACCACCCTTGGAGAGATTAAAAGATGGAAAGATAAAACTCCTCTGCCTCAATTATCCCAATAATCCTACCACCGCCTGTGCCCCAAAGGAGTTCTTTGCCGAGGTTATTAACCTTGCCCAAAGGAGAGGTTTCCTTCTCTTCAATGATAATGCCTATTCGGAGATATATTTCTCCTCACCGCCGCCTTCCATCTTAGAGATTCCGGGTGCAAAGGAAGTAGCAGTAGAATTTCATTCCTTCTCCAAGACATTTAATATGGCGGGCTGGCGGCTGGGATTTATTGTCGGCAACCAAAAGATGATCTCCGCCCTTTTGCGAATAAAAGAGAATGTTGACTCTGGTCCCTTTAATGCCATTCAGGAGGCAGCCTGTTATGCATTAAGCCGGGCAGAGGAGTTTGGGGCAAATATGAGGGAGATTTATCGGCGAAGACAGGAGGTCTTCTTCAAAGCCATCGCTTCCTTAGATTGGGATGTGAAAAGACCGGAAGCAACATTTTATATCTGGGCGAAATGCCCAAAAGGAAAAGATTCTTTCTCCTTTTCTACCTTCCTTTTAAGGAATTGTGGCGTCCTCTGTGCTCCGGGAAGGGCATTTGGGCGATATGGGGAGGGTTATGTTCGCTTCTCTCTCACCGCAAAGGATGAGAGAATAAGGGCTGGGATGAGAAGAATTGTAAAAGAATGGTCGTCCTGAAATTCGGCGGTAATACATTATCCTCCCTAAGGAAGGTGCGGGAGGTTGCTAAGCATATTGCCGAAAGAAGGCGTAAGGGTGAGAGGCTATGTGTCGTTGTATCCGCAATGGGTAATATGACCGATAATCTCTTTCGGCTCGCCTCTTATCTGAATGAGAAACCACCTGCCCGGGAATTGGATATGCTCTTAACCGTTGGCGAAAGAATTTCTTGCGCCCTCCTCGCAATCGCCCTATCAAAGGAAGGAGTTCCTTCCATCTCCTTTACCGGTTCTCAGGTTTGGATAATAACCGATACTTATCATACGGATGCCCGAATTTACGAAATAAAGGGTGAGAGATTAAAAGATGCGATGAGGAGGGGTCTTCTGCCAATCATCGCCGGATTTCAGGGCGTCTCGTATAAAAAAGAGATAACGACCCTCGGCAGGGGTGGTTCCGATATCACCGCGGTTGCCCTCAGCCATTTTCTGAAAGCAGACGGCGTCATCTTCTATAAGGATGTTGATGGTATTTATACCGAAGACCCGAATCAATTTCCCAACCTTCAGCGGATTAAAGAACTCTCCTATGAAGAGGGTATGGAATTGACCTCTTCTGGTTCGCCAATTCTCCATCCCCGTGCCTTAGCATTGGCAAATAAATATAATGTAAAAATTTTGGTGCGGTCTTTGAAAAGTTCCGGAGGGACGATGATTAAAGAAGAAAAAGGAGTAGAAAAGGCATTTGTCAAAGCCATAACCCATCGCAACGATTTGCTCCGCTTCACTTTGCTTTCCGTGCCAAGGGTTGCGAAATGCCTCTCCCAAGTGGTAGCCAACTTAGCCCACAATCGCATCCCATTCCTCTTCTTCTCCCACGGCGTCCCCTACCATAATCGTTTTCACCTCTCCTTCATCTTGAAAAAGGAAGAGGAAAAAAAGGCAAGAGAGGTCCTCCTTTCGCTTGCCAAAAGGATAAAAGCGGAGAGGTTAGAAATGAAAAGAGGGATTGGCTCAATCTCCCTCATCGGACCAAATGTCGGCGTTGACCCTGAGATATTAAAGAGGGTCTTTGATGGACTGCAAAAAGAGGGGATTCATATTGATGCCTTCACCACCGCCGCCACCAATATCACACTCTACTTAAAAAAAGAGGATATCCCTAAGGGGGTGAGAAGACTATTGAAAGAATTTCATCTGCGAAGGTTAGCGAGATGAGTCTCCAACCAATCGCCGAATTCCTTGAAATAAGGGAGAAGGTGAGAAGAATCCTTCGCCTCCCGGCTATTGACCCAAAGGGTATCGTGGAGGCAATCCTCTTCTGTGCCAACGAACCGGTCAGCGCAAGAAAGATTGCGGAGGTCTTAGATAAAAGTGAGAAGGAGATATCCGAGATTATTGAAACCTTAAACCAGGAATACGAGAGAGATAACCATTCCTTCCGTATCCACAAGGTTCTCTCCGGCTACCAGATTTACACCCTTCCTTGCTACTCGGAATGGATAAAGATTTTTTTCAAAGAGAAGCGTAAGAAATTATCAAAGGCGGCAAAGGAGGTGCTGGCAATAATTGCCTTCAATCAACCGATAACGCGTCCGGAGATTGAGAAATTGCGGGGCGTTGATTCAAAATCAACCCTCTCTTTCCTCTTAGAGGAGCGGCTGGTGAAGACCGATGGTCGGGCAAAGCGACTTGGCGCACCCTTCCTCTATCGCACCACCCGGGAGTTCTTAAAATATTTTGGGCTTTCCAGTCTTGATGACCTTCCCCGTAAGGAAGAGATTGAGAATTTCTTTGAGAGCCGCGATGCACGGTAAAATAATCCTCGGGGTGCTGACCAGACAAATAGAAGATTTGCCATCTTGCCTGAGACTCCTGAAAGATCACTGGGGAGAAGAGGAGGCGAGAAGTGAAATAATCCCTTTCAACTTTACCAACTACTATGAAAAGGAGATGGGAAAAGAACTATCTCGTCTCTGGATTTCTTTTACCAAACCCTTCCCGGTTGCCGAAATGGTGGAGTTGAAAATTTTAACGACCGCGGTGGAAAAGAGTTTCCTAAAAAATGGCGCCCGCATCTTCAACCTTGACCCAGGAATAATCACCCTCACTAACCTCTGCCTTTTGACCCATAAGAATTATAGTCACCGGATATATTTAGGAAAAGGAGTATTCTGTGAGTTGACCCTCCGCTATTTTCGGGGAAGATTTGAACCACTCCCCTGGACATATCCCGATTACAAGACAAAGGTGGCGATTGACTTCTTCAATTATGTAAGGGAGAAGATGCGGCAGGAGGATTTGAAAAAATGAAAAATTTTGTTATCATTTATCAAGATGCGCTTTAAGTTTATTAAGGAGGAGTTAAATTTTACCGGCGAGCAGATTAGCAGTCTCTTCGCCTACAATAACTTCAACATTCTTGGCGATTCCATAATCAGTTTCATTGGCACCTGCGATGTCTCATTGAAAGAGATCGTTGATCTGGAACTGGCGCGCAGTGGTAAAAGGCTCTTCTACTGTCCAAGGATGCTCCATTTTATTGCCGAGCACTTTGAGATGGATATGGAAAAGGCAATCCTCCGCAGTTATCTCCTTCTGGATATTGTGAAGGACCTGATAAATGAGAAATTGGAGAAGATTGTGATAAAACGGGTTGGGACAGAACTCTTTGAGAACGATTCCCGAATTGGCTTCTCCCTCGCCTCATCCTCTCCGGTCTCTTCTATTCTCTATGTCGGTGTCGCCTTAGTACCGATAGAAGAAGGAAAGGGAAGGGGACTGGAGGCACTCCTTTCCTCAAAGCGCGATGTAAAAACCGGCACAGAAACCCAGACTCCCTTTGACCCAGCTCTCTTTGCCTCAGAGGTGATGGAGCGGTATACGAAAGAAAGCGAACGCATCTCCCAACTCCGCTGCCGGACCCGCTGGGTAGAGTAAGAGAAGTTCGCGGCGAGACCTCTTCCTTATACTTATGAAGCGAATCCGGAGATATTTCCTCGCCGGGATTGCAACAATCCTCCCCATCGGTTTAACCATCTTCATCCTCTGGTTTTTAGTATCCCGTTTTGGCGGACTCCTATCGCCACTCATCTCCCTCTTACCTTTCCTTCCGCATCTGCCGCAACAACTTCTCTCCCTCATCAGTTTCATTATCTTAATCGTTCTCGTAATCATCATCGGCGCCTTCACCTCTGGCATTTTAGGAAAATGGCTCTTCGGATTCTTTGAGGAACTCTTCTCCAATCTCCCGATTGTGAAATCAATCTATGGTCCGGCCAAAAGGCTAACCGATACGGTCTTGGTTGATCGAAAGACCCTAAAGAAGATGGTTCTTGTTGAATACCCAAGAAAGAATCTCTTCACCCTCGGCTTCCTGATGCTGGAGGATGAAATCTTCTTAGCGGATGGTAAAGAATATCGGTTAGTCTTCCTCCCAGCAACTCCCAATCCGACGACCGGTTGGCTCGTAATTGTTCCGAAGGAAGAAGTGAAAGAGATAAATATCTCGGTTGATGAGGGATTAAAACTAATCGTCTCCGGCGGGATTGTCCTGACCGAAGAGGTTAAGAGAAGATTCGCCTCGGGATAAATCTTTCTTTATCCTCCTTATTATCTCTCTCCGATCAATGTCCTGCCCGCGCTTTATTATCCATGCCATTTCAGTAGCAAAGGTGCCGATGCCAATCGTCAGCGCAATAAGTGCTAGCACCTCTTCCCCAATTATTTTATCAAAAAAGCCAATCCCCCGTATCATTTTGCCCACCTCATAGGCAAGAACTGCTGTAAAGATGCCACCCAAAATACTTGCAGGCAGTCCGAA
>JBBIHO010000066.1:0-6395 GCA_037446935.1 Caldifarciminota bacterium
ATATCTACCACAATTAGCCAGTGGCAAAAGTCTTGGTGCCTTTGCCTTAACCGAACCGAATGTTGGCTCTGACCCAGCATCCTTAGAGACGACCGCTCGATTGGATGGTGATTATTACATCCTCAACGGCACAAAGAGATTCATCACTAATGGTGGTGCGGCCGATGTCTTTTTAGTCTTCGCAACGATTGATAAGACAAAGGGTTATAAGGGAATCTGTGCCTTCATTACGGAGAAGGGATATAAAGGATTCTCCGTTGGCAAACATGAAGACTTGATGGGACTCCGGGCAACTGCTAACTGTGAACTCATCTATGAAGACTGCCCGGTGCCAAAAGAGAACCTCTTAGGAAAAGAAGGCGATGGCTTTAAGATTGCCCTCCATACCCTTGATTGCTCACGGATTGATATTGGTGCCCAAGCCGTAGGTATCTCCCAGGCCGCTTTTGAAAAGGCAGTTCAATACTCAAAAGAGAGAAAGCAATTTGGCAAATACCTCTACGAGTTTGAGATGATTCAGGAGATGCTGGCCGATATGGCAACAAAAATCCAGGCGGCAAGATTTTTGGTCTATTATGCCGCATTCTGTAAGGATAAGGGTATGCCAAGATTTTCCAAAGAATCCGCAATGGCGAAACTCTTTGCCGCTCAGGTGGCAGTTGAGGTGACAAAGAATGCGGTTCAGATTCACGGCGGTTACGGCTATACCAAGGACTATGCGGTTGAAAGATACTATCGGGATGCGAAGTGTATGGAGATCTATGAAGGAACCTCGGAAATTCAGAAGATTGTCATTGCCCGGAGTCTTATTGGCTAAAGCGAAGAGTATCCAAAAAGGCTATGAGACTATACTTGGTTCGGCACGGCGAGGCGGTTAGTGAAGAGATTGACCCAAAACGACCACTCTCGGAAAAGGGTAGAAAGGAGGTCTTAAAGGTAGCCCAATTTCTAAAAGGATTAGGGATTGAACTGAATCTCATCTGGCACAGCAGAAAGTTGCGGGCAAAAGAGACCGCCCAACTATTTGCCGAAGCCATCTTTCCGCAGCAGGGTATAATTGAAAAGGAAGGTCTTGCCCCACTTGACCCAATAGGTAAAATTAAAGAGGAAATTGATCAGGAAGAGAGGGATTTGATGGTTATTGGACACCTTCCTTTTCTTGCGAAACTTGCTTCCCTCATTCTCACGGGTAACGATTCTTACAATTTAATCAATCTCCAGTCGGCCGGCGTAGTATGCTTAGAGCGAGAGGATAATAATTGGACAATCTTGTGGATCATAACCCCTGATTTAATTAAGGAATAGAAGATTCGCAATGAAAAAAATCACATCCCAGGACTTAGGTATCCACCTCGCATCCGGAAGAGAAGAAGAACTCTTCAAGTGGTTTTTAGCCTGCCTATTATTTGGTAAACCGATTCAACAGAAGGTAGCTGCCAAGGCCTATTTTGAATTGGCAAAGGAGGGAATATTATCACCGGAGAAGATATTGCAAACCGGTTGGGAGAGGCTGGTAGAGATTTTAGACCGCGGTAATTATGTCCGATATGACTTTTCCACCGCCACGAAACTATTAGAAATTGCTAAGGAGTTAAAGGAAAGATACGGCACCTTAAAAAATCTCATTCGGCAGTCAAAGGATGAGAGAGATTTGGCAAGGCGACTACAAGAATTTAAGGGAATTGGCCCGGTTACCACAAGAATCTTTTTAGGAGAGATTAAGAGGCACCTTAAAGGGATTTCAAAATAATATTACAATCAAACCTTACCATCCCTTGACTTTTAATCCGATTTTAGTAAAATGGGAGAGAATGAATACCGGGGAGTTAATTGAAAGATTTGAAAAGAAGGAAGCGCGCGCCCTTGCGAAGATTATCTCTCTGGTAGAGAACAATTCAACCGTTGCCCAAGAAATCCTCTCTCGCCTCTATCCAAAAATTGGTAAGGCATACCGTATCGGAATTACCGGACCACCCGGCGGAGGAAAGAGTAGCCTAATAGAAAGGTTAGCCAGCCAATTCTTAAAGGAAGGGCTTGATTTGGGAATTGTCTGTGTTGACCCATCTTCTCCTTTTACCGGTGGGGCAATCTTGGGTGACCGGGTGAGGATGTCCTCACTCTTCTTAGAATCAAAGGTATTTATCCGGAGTATGGCAACCCGTGGTTCTCTCGGCGGTCTCGGCCTACGCACCAAAGAGGTCTGCGATATCTTAGATGCCTACGGCAAGGATATCATAATCATTGAAACGGTTGGTGTCGGGCAGATTGAAGTGGACATTGCTAAAACTGCCTATACAGTGATTGTCGTCTTGGTTCCGGAATCCGGTGATACCATCCAGACCCTGAAGGCCGGCATCTTAGAGATTGGCGACATATTCCTCATCAATAAAGCAGACCGGGAAGGGGCAGATAGATTAGCGATGGAATTAGAGATGACCTTAAAGATGAAAGAGAAAAACTCTCCGACGCCAATCATTTTGACCTGTGCCTTAACCGGTGAAGGTTTAGATGAACTATTTCAGGAGATTAAGAAACATCGCAATTATCTGGAAGAGAATCGCCTCATTGAAAAGAAGCGAAAGGAGATAATCGCCTCCGAAGTGAAGGAATTGACCGAAGAGAAGATTGTCGGCAAGACCTGGGAAAGCAAAGAGATAAAAGAGATTCTTGACCATCTCGTAGACGAAATCTATCAGGGAAAGATAACCCCATTTACGGCAACCGAAGAGATTATTAAAATTATCAAAGGGATGTGAAATGGAAAACGAGAATATAAAGAAAGCGAAAGAAATTTGCTCCGAGACAATTTCTGGGATTCCCCTCAAACTCTTCTATACCCCGGACGACATAAAAGATTTTGATTACGAAAGGGATTTAGGGATTCCTGGCGAATATCCCTTCACTCGTGGGATAAGGCATACAATGTATAAGGGAAGGTTATGGACGATGCGCCTCTTTTCTGGCTTCGGCACTGCCAAAGATACAAACAAAAGATATAAGTTTCTCTTAGAACATGGTGAAACCGGACTATCGGTTGCCTTTGATTTTCCTACCCTCTACGGTCGGGATTCTGATGACCCACTTTCCCGAGGAGAAGTTGGTATCTGTGGCGTTGCGATTTCTTCCCTCGCTGATATGGAGACCCTCTTTGAGGGCATCCCCTTAGATAAGGTATCCACCTCAATGACAATCAATGGTCCGGCAGCAATTCTCTGGGCATTCTACATCATAACTGCGGAAAAACAGGGAGTAAGTCCTGAAAAGTTGCGCGGCACAATTCAGAATGACATCTTAAAAGAATATATCGCCCAAAAATCCTGGCTCTTTCCACCGGAACCATCTTTAAGAATCATCACCGATATTATGGAATATGGTTCAAAATATCTTCCCCAGTGGAATACAATCTCCATCAGCGGCTATCACATAAGAGAGGCCGGTGCAACCGCTGTCCAAGAACTTGCCTTTACCCTAATGGATGGTTTCACCTATGTAGAAGAAGGTCTCAAAAGAGGCCTGGATATTGATACCTTTGCCCCCCGCCTCTCCTTCTTCTTTGATTCCCACCTTGACTTCTTTGAAGAGATTGCCAAATTCCGCGCCGCCCGAAGAATCTGGGCAAGGGAGATGAAGAATACCTACGGAGCAAAAAAGAAGGAATCCCTTCTCCTCCGTTTCCATACCCAGACCGCTGGTTGCACCCTAACCGCCCAGCAGCCAGAAAACAATATCATAAGGACTGCCTACCAGGCATTACAGGCAGTCTTGGGTGGTACCCAGAGCCTCCATACCAACTCAATGGATGAGACCTGGGCACTGCCAACCGAAAAGGCAGCCCTTATCGCCTTACGCACCCAGCAAATCCTCGCCTATGAGACCAATATCCCAAATGTCATTGACCCACTTGCCGGTTCCTATTATATTGAGTATCTGACTAATAAAATAGAAGAAGAGGCATATAAATACTTCAAGAAGATAAGGGAACTTGGTGGAATGGTAAAGGCAATTGAAATGAACTATCCCCAAAGGGAGATTGCCGATGCCGCCTACCGCTATCAAAAGGCAGTGGAAGAGAAGAGGAGGATAATCGTCGGCGTGAATGACTTTATCCTACCCGACGAGAAATTAGAAATCCCAATCTTAAAGATTGACCCCCGGGTTGAGGAAGAGCAGAAGGAGCGATTGGCAAACCTGCGAAAGAAGAGGGACAATAACTTAGTCAATAAGCGATTAAAAGAATTGGAAAGTGTTGCCAAAGGTAAAGAGAATATAATGCCTCCGATTTTGGAATGTGTGCGTGCATACTGCACCTTAGGTGAAATCTGCCGGACATTAAAAGAAGTCTTCGGTGAATACCGTGAGAAACCAATATTTTAATTAGGAGGAACTAATGGAGAGGAAATTGCGAATCTTAATTGCCAAACCCGGCTTAGATGGCCATGATAGAGGGGCAAAGGTTGTTGCCCGGGGATTGAGGGACTATGGTTTTGAAGTCATATATACCGGACTCCATCAGACACCGGAGATGATTGTCAAGACCGCAATTGAAGAGGATGTTGATGCGATTGGTCTTTCTATCCTCTCTGGTGCCCATCTCACCCTATTTTCCGAGGTGAAGCGGCTATTAAAAGAGAATAATGCGGAAGATATTCACCTTTTTGGCGGTGGGATAATCCCGGACGAAGATAAGGAGGAACTATATAAAATGGGTGTTGGCAAACTCTTTGGACCGGGAACCACCATCTCCGAAATCGTTGACTACCTGAACGAAACCTTCGCCAGCAAGCAAGAGAAGTAGCGACTGGTGGGATAGAGACCTAAAAGGAATGCTATCTTTATTTACCCTCCTTTCCATTCGCCGATAACCGCTCCAAAAAGAAAAATTGACTAACCTCTCCCTTCTGACAAGTGCTATTTTATGCCGTTGCAAATATCGCCTCGGCATGAGTGATAATCTCTCTTGATAAGCTCTCTATATCATCATAGTTAGCTCTCTCATTAATGGCTCGCATCAGCACACTCTTTAATGCCATCCGTATCCGTGCCTTCATATATTCTTTTCTATTCCAGTCAGCTACTTTGACATAGTAGCCTAATTCTTTTACAACTTCTCTGGCTACCTCCTCTATCTGCTTGTAATTTAAAAAGAGGTTTTCATTTTTTGATAGTAAATCATAAAAGGCAAGTTCTTCTTCCGTGAGATTTAACTCCTTCCCTTTTTCTGCTGTCTTCTTTATTTCTTTGGCAAGCTCTATTAGTTTCTCAATAACCTCCACTGTAGTTATAAGTTTAATGTTGTATTCCTCTATGATCTTTTCCAACATTTCGGATAGCGAGCGATACCTGAATGGATTTATCTTTTTCTTAACAGTAAGCTGGTCTTTAAGTATTTTGGCGAGGAGTTCCGCTGCATAGTTCCGGTATCGCATGTCTCTAAATTTGGCAAGAAAATCTTCGTCAAGTATGGAAATTTCCGGTTTCTCTTCCCTCATCAAAGCAAATAGGTCCACTGGTTCTTCGGCGGTAATACTCTTTGAAATCAGATGGCTAATTTCATACTCTAAATCTCTACTTATATCTCTAATTCGGGTGGGCGAGTATTTAACCACCATCTTCTTTATCATTTCAAAGAACCTTAAATCTTATCAACACTTCAAGTGAAGTTATTTCCTTACCTTGATAAAAATATTGATGTAAATCGTCTATTTCTTCAACCTCTAAGTCGTCATCACTTAATATGCCTTCCCAGATGAAAACCTATCCCAATTACTTGTAGGTGAACCATATTTTGTCTCAAGCCCATCACTCGCAACAAGTATTTGCGAATAAGAATAAAGTTGAGGTATATCTTCCATCTTCATTTTCAGGATTTAATTCTGAGCCATGTGTGAGAGAATATCCAAGTTCTTTAAACCAGTTTATAGCTGGTTGTTCAACCATGTAATCTTCGGTGAGCTGTGCTTTCATTTTATTCTTAAACTTAAATATTCATCTATCTTTTTTCTATTCCAACTGGTTGTCTCTTTTAGTCCTTTTCTTATAACTTTAAGATATTCATCAGACGGCGGGAAAATTTCGTTTCCCACCAACCAGTTATTGTATAAATTTCAAGTTCTCCTATTTTGCCAAGATATAACTTAACGTTATACCACGATTTTCCTTCCTGTTCCCAGATTTCATTAAACTGATCTTCTGTTATTTCCCAAAGCCTCGCCACTGTATGATATTTTTCATCAGGTTCTTTTTCATATGTTATAAAGGCAACCCCTTTATTCCCCCACCTGCTGGATTTTTTGGCAAAATAAAGTCTATAAGGGATAAACTTCCAGCCTCTATCAATAGGATCGCTTTTATCTTTACAACCTTCATAATTTTTCCCCATTAAATTGCCACCTTTT
>JBBIHO010000066.1:6405-8635 GCA_037446935.1 Caldifarciminota bacterium
AAAAATCTCTCCCTCAATAAGTTTGAACCATATGCAGCATAAATGACTTTCTTCATATCTCCTCCGCCATTAATTTACTGAAAGTAAGTTCTGAAAACGAAGCGTCAATTATCAAAGAGGTTATATTCCCTTTACAATTAAAACTTCCTCACCAAGCATATCAATGATTTTTACTGCAATTTTTGTTTTTTCTTTAGAGATTTCTATTTCATATTTTCCTTTAACTAAATCTGTTTTCTTTTCAGGCGCATCTGAATAAACAATATGAAATGTATTTCCATCAAAATTTGTATCAATTAACACGCAGTCAATCATTGCCCTGAAATCAGGAATTTTTACCTTAAATAATTTATTGTCAATATTGAGTCGTTCAATTATTGTTGGTGAGATAAATTCTTTTATTTCTATTATTGCTTTATTGCCTTTCCTTTTTATTTCAACTTTTGCCTCTGCTGGTTTGTGAATTAGAAAACTCCCATATTTTTTGTCTGTTTTTAGTTCAATTACTTTTATTTTGTTTACAGGATGTTTCTTATTCCATTCTTCAATCCAAGGGTCAACTACTAACTCTTTGCCAAGGCATACGATAACAATATCTCTATCTTCATCAGGTCTTTTCTTTAATTCATCCTGAAGGAGTTGCAGGTCTAAAAGGGTTAGAGGATGATTAAAATCAATAATCTTTACAAGATTCTTGCCAAGGGTTCCATCAAAAAATCTATCAGTTCTTGTTCTTTGCATTCCAATATGCTGGACCGCAAGTTCTATTGCTTCTGTCTGTAAGAGTTTAAGGTCATAGTTGTTGACTTTGTAAATAGCAAAGGTCGGATATTTTGTTTCCTTATTTTTCATCTGTTCATAGATTATTTTTTGCAGTCGTGAACTTGTCAGTTGAATTGCTCCCTTGTTTATATCACAGCCTATCCATCTTCTTCCAAGTTTTTGAGCAACTGCAGCTGTTGTACCTGAACCAATGAAACAGTCAAGGACTAAATCAGATTCTTTACTTGATGAACTAATGAGCAATTCTAATAGCGCTTCTGGTTTTTGCGTCTCAAATCCAAGTTTTTCAGAAGAACTACCCACATTAGGATCTGGAATAAAATCTAAAATACTTCTTGTCAATAGCAATTCTTGGATATATTCAGTATACTCTTCTATAGTTGCTATCCTGCCGTTGATCTTTTTCATTTTCTTTCTTTTTATTTCCTTGCCTGTTGGAGCTATTATAGAACTAAAGAAATGCATCCCTTTATTTTTAGCGTAATATAAAATAGTATCATGCATTTTAAAATATAATTTTTTGGTCTTGTCGGGAATTTTGTTATATCTATACCAAACAATTTCGCACAAAAAATTATCAGGACCAAAAACTTCGTCCATTAATAATTTAACACAATGTGCCATGCTTTGATCCAAATGCACATAAATACTCCCTGTCTCAGATAGCAATTCCTTCAAAAGCATCAATCTCTCATACATAAACTGTAAATAATTATCATTATTCCAAATATCAAAATAGATTGTTTGTTGTAAAACGGAGGCAGAATCTTCATCTATGCGTCCTAAATCTTTTAATCCCCGTAATTCAACCTTTCTCACATAATCAGCACCGCTTTTGAATGGCGGGTCAATGTAAATCAAATCAATCTTACCCCTGAAACCAAGTTCAAGAAGTGTTGCTAAAACATCTTTGTTATCCCCGTGAAATAAAAGATTTTGCCAGTTATCTTTTAATTCATCATAAGTTGGAGTTTCAACAACTCTACCAGTTTTAAAAGGGTCAAAAACTTCTACAAGTTGAGCAGGATAGCCTTTAACATAATCAAGTGGCTTTTTGCCAACCCAGTGAAGCATCGGGCGACCTTTTGCAGGTGTGATTTTTATTTTGTTTTCAGGCATTTTCACCTCCATAAATTAATCCCTTAATTTTATTGATGTTCATAAACCCTATTTCGCTTTTGTCGGTAATTAAAATCTCGTACTTCAGTTTCTCAGGATTTAAACCCTCTATTTCTTTCATTAGTTTTTCTTCCTCCTCTATCCTAAAAGGTTCTGCCTTTATCTCAACTATGAGCATTTTGCCATTCTTCTTTTTTATCAAAAAATCTGGTGTGTAATTATGCCATTTGCCATCTTTGCCTTTGTATTCAAAGATAAAATCGGTTTTGTTAGGGTCGTTTATAGCACCTGTATAATAAATATCTTCAATATCTGCAGGGTTTTCATT
>JBBIHO010000067.1:0-8605 GCA_037446935.1 Caldifarciminota bacterium
CAAAATTCCGGGTCTTCCGATTGTATATATAAATCCGTTCTGGATTAGAAATGAGAATAAAGGGAAAACTGGAGAGAACCTTGCGTGGTGAAAAGACCTTCTTGGGTAGAGGGAGTTTCTCTAACTCTTTAAGAGTCGTATCCAATCTTATGAGATATTCCCCATTCTCTAAGAGGAGAAGAATTTTGCCATCGTAATCTAAGGTGAAATTGGCAACTGGTGGTAGAATGTGGTCATCTCCTCTCTTGCCCTTCAGAGAAGAGAAGCGACAGGATAAAAAGAAGCAACTGCATAAGATTAGACAAAGGAGCGATTGGTGTCTACTCACTATAAAATCACCGACGGATGATTCCCTGCAACCTTTTCAATTGGCGCTTTGCATCTTGTAACCGTCTCTGATATTCGTCTACCTCTTGAATGCCGGTGGTTTCCGGAATTTCCTCTCGCCTGTCTACCTCCCTTCTCCTCTCATCCCTCTTTTCCCAATTCATTCCTTTCATTGCCTCCTTCTCTATTTTGCCAATCCTACCAATCCGGGGTCCGAGATAATGGAAGTAGAAAATGATTAAGAGAAATAGGAGTAAGATAACGAGCAGGAGTTCAAATAGAAATCCTCTTCTCATAATATAAGTTTATACTCAGATAAGGGGTCTGTCAATTTGTCGCTTTTGGAATTTGACATCTCCTTACAATTTACTACAATATCCAATGATGGTAAAAGTCCCTTTCAAGGGAGTCCGTCTACTTGTTGGGGACGGATTAGGGAAGAGGGTGAAAATCCCTCACGGTCCCGCCCACTGTGAACGGCGACGAAATCCCATAAGGATAGGTGAGCAAAGCGAACTAAATCCCGCAGGGATAGGTGAGCAAAGCGAACCAAATCCCATAAGGATAGGTGAGCAAAGCGAACCAAATCCCATAAGGATAGGTGAGCAAAGCGAACCAAATCCTTTTTACACCACTGTGTCCGCCTCAGGCGGACATGGGAAGGTAGGGAGATTAGGATGACCCGTAAGTCAGGAGACCTCTTTACCATCTATCCAATTCCTCTTTGTGAGGAAAGGAGGAATTATGTCCTTCGCAAAAGATCTACGCGCCTACCTCTTTGGTATCTGCCTCACAATCCAACTACTCTCTTCTCAGATTTATGAGGTAGATACAATATTCATCACCGCAACGAGATACCGCGAGGCAGAAAAATGGGTAATCCAACCAAACATTGCCTTAAGTAGCGAGGAGATAAAAAACCGCACAATTGGTGATATTACCCATGCCCTCAATTATGAAACTGGTCTTGATATCCGCTCCTACTCCTATCTTAAAGGTCTCTCTTCTATCTCCATCCAGGGTTCGTTATCCTCTCAGGTCCTCTCCCTTTTTTCCGGTATGCCATTAAATTCACCTTCAACCGGAGTGGCTGATTTAAGCCTCATCCCAAATTTTTTTATCAGCAAAGCCGAGATTGTTAAAGGACCTTCCTCAGGGATTTATGGTGCCAATGCCCTCGCCGGGGTTGTCAATCTCCTCCCTTCGGTGAAAGATTTTAAGCCTTCTCTCTCCTTCCGCTACGGCTCAAATCAAACATTCCACCAAGAGATGAAGGGTTCATTTACCAGCGGCAAATTCTCCTTTGGCGGCGGTTTGGAGAACTTTTCTACCCGCGGAATCAGGAAGAATGATGATGTCCGTTCTCTTGCCACTGGGATTTGCCTTGATTATGATAACTCCTTAAAATTATTCAGTGGCATAACCTTTCGGAATATGGGGGTCCCCGGACCGATTCCCGCAAAGGATTCCCTACCAAAAGGCGGTGACTCCCTCACCACTTCTCTTTTTGACCGCCAAAGGGATACATTCTATTTCGCTAATCTCACCCTGGATAAAGAGTTTGGCAAGACTGCCCTACTCCTGAACGGTTTCTTCAATAAATCGTTCGTCAATTTCTATAACCTCATATTCTTTGATACCGTTCCTTATGAATACAAAAGTTCTTACCATCAGGGGAGTTTTGGCATTAACCTCTCTCTCGCTCATTCTCCCTGGGAAGAGGGAAAGATCTCTTTTGGTGGTGATATGAAGAAGGAATTCGCCCGAGTCTTTGCGGATACTAACTGGTCAGCCGAACGTTTCCCCTTTGGTATATTCTCCACATTCCGGCAGGCCATTCCCTTTACGAATCGGAATCTCATTTGTGAGATAACCTTCCGTTATGATAAAACGGAGAAAGATTACCTTTCCCCAGCCGCTGGGATAGTTGCCGTCCCATTCCCTAACCACTCCTTTAAGTTCTATTACGGCAGAGGCTTTCGCATCCCGACCTTCAACGACCTCTATTTCCCATATTCCGGAAATCCCAATTTGAAGTCAGAATTTGGTATGGGATGGGAATTTGGCTACCGGTGGGAAGGGAAGGGAATCGCTCCGGAATTGAACCTCTTCTACCGGAAGGCAAAGAATCTAATCCGCTGGGCACCGGTTCCGGATACCTTATGGTTATGGCGACCCCAGAATCTTGATACCACAATCACCAAAGGTTTAGAGATGAAAGTTAAGATAAAATCAATCAAAAGACTTCTCATCACCATCGGGCAAACCTTTACCAAAGGCTCGGAGATCAAAAGTGGGAAGTATTATCCATTGCCTGTGGTGCCAAATATCAGTTTCACAACGGAACTCTCCTTCCGATTGGATGAAAATACCCTATTCTACCTTGGTGGGATTTACAAAGGGGAGCGGCGATTCTTCTACGACGAGAAGGAAAAGGTTTTACCTGCCTACACCCTCCTAAATCTCTCCCTCCGAAGGCGTCTTATGCCATTTCTCACAATTGAGGGAAGAGTGGAGAATCTATTAGACTCACAATACGACCTAAACTTTGGCACAACCCTGATTGACCGGAATTATCCGGGCGGGAAAAGAAAGTTCTTCATCGGATTGGAAGCAAGCCAATGAACCCTTTAACTACTCTCTCTTCTGGTAGATTCCAAAATAGACCGGTAATGAATTGAGGATTAACCTATGGGATAAAGGGAGAAATAAAAAACTGCCCGACCGTTCGTGGATGAGGGAAAAGCCGATTCCTTCTAATAAAGATCCTATTTCGGAGACCGTCGGAATAAAAAGATGGGTATCATCCTTATAGAAGAGGTTTAAGAAAAAACGGCTTAAGAGATTACTGGCGGTTGGCAGGTGGATAAAAAGAAATCCCTTCTTTTGCAAATTCTCCTTGATATTGCTCAAAACTGCGAGTGGGTCTTTCAGATGCTCAATAATATTCACCGCCACTATGCCATCAAACTTAAAGTGAAAATTAAAATCCGCAACATCCTTCACGAAGAGCCGGGAGAACCTTGTCCGCTTCTTTGCCTCTTTGATGGCATACTCCGATATATCAATCCCATAGGTCTCGTAATCTTCTTCAATTTGCGAAAGGAAACGACCTGTCCCGCAGCCAATTTCTAATATCCGCCCTTTCCGCGGGATGAGTCTCCTGACGGTGCCGACGATAATCTTATCCCGCAGATAAGAGAAGGGATAATAACCGCCTTCAATATGTTCAAAATATTTGGGTGAATAAGGAGTTAACATCTCTTATCCCGCACCTGTTGCGAAAACCCAGCGACCAACTCTAAGTAATACTCCTCCACCTTTTTTACAATCCTCTCCCAGGAATATTCCTCGGCACGCCGGCGGGCATTCTTCTCTAATCTTTGACGCAAATCCTCATTCTTTAAGATAGTGATCACCTTTTCTGCCAAATCTTCGCTCTCCCCGGTCTTAAAGAAGAGGCCATCTTCACCATCTTTAATAACCTCACGGTAGCCTGCAATATCCGAGGCGACGACCGGTTTGCCGGTTGCCATCGCCTCTAATAAAACAATGCCAAATGCCTCACCACCTAAGGCTGGTGAGACATAGACATCGCCTGAGGCATAATAGAAAGGCAATTCCTCCCTTGGCGCATAGCCGAGAAAGAGGACATCTTTTAAGTTCATCTCCCTAACTAAACCTTTCAATGCCTTTTCCCTTGGACCCTGACCAATAATTAAGAGTCTTGCCTCCGGGAATCGTTCCTTAATCCTCTTAAAGGCGCGGATTGCGACCTCTGCCCCTTTTCTCTTATCAAGACGACCAACAAACAAAATAATTCTCCCATCTTTCTTTATCCGGGGGTGTAAAGATGGAGAAAATCTATGGATGTCCACGCCGTTGGGAATTATCCGATATTCACCAGGGATTGCGGGTGCAATCCATTCTTTGGCAACCCGCGAGACAGCAATCTTGCCGGAAAGTTTTTTGATATACCGCTTAAATAAAAGAGAGGAAATCTTTGGCAGAGGCAATCCCCGGAAGCCAACGGTATGGAAGGTGCAGCAGTTTACGGTATGGGAGAAATGCAATACCCAGAAGCCGATCTCTGGCGGATAACAGCCATGCAGGTGGATAATATCAAATCTTTCTTCTTCTAAAAATCTCTTCACCTGGGCCGGCATCGTAAAACTAAAGGGCAGGGTAGCAAAGGACTTGTTAAGTGGGAGAAGGATGACCCTGCCAAACCTTATCACTTCAATATCTTCAATCTTCCTATCTTCCCACCTCTCCGGATAATTGGTGGTGAGGATTTTAACCGTATGCCCAAGATTTGCGAGCCCCTTTGCCAGGTAGTAGGTATGTTCTGAGATACCTGAGGGATAAGGATAAAAGGCAGAAGAGACTAAGAGGATACGCATCTCATTTTCCGGTATGACCGAAACCGCCTTCTCCGCGTTCGGTATCCGAAAGGGAAGAGACCACTTCCCATTCTATTCTTTCTATCCGGGCAAAGACAAGTTGCGCAATTCTCTCTCCTCTCTTCACTAAGAAATCCTTTTCGCCTAAATTGAAGAGAATCACTTTAATCTCACCCCGGTAATCAGAATCAATTGTCCCCGGACTGTTGAGGATTCCAATACCACTCTTTGCCGCCAGCCCACTCCTTGGCCTAACCTGGGCTTCCACTCCTTGCGGGAGTTCAATCGCAATCCCGGTGGCAACGACATTAAATGATTTTGTCGGAATCACCTTATCCTCGGCCGCCACAAGGTCAAGTCCTGCGGCACCTTTCGTCTTATATTCCGGCAAGGAGACATCACCCAAAATCTTTATTTTGACCCTTAACACTCCTGCCACTCCGCTTCAAATACGAACCACTGACTTGGATAATTCCTCACCCAATCTTCAATCCTTTTCGCAATACTCTTCGTCAAGAGAACCACATCATTTTCAAAGTCACCTGACCGGTGGAAATTAATCTCCTCTTCTACCCGGATATAGTAAGTCTTCCTGCAGTTTTTCTGCAAGATAATATAGCCCGGGAGAATGGGTAGTTCATATCTTATGCTGAAATAAGCCGGTCCCCGAGGAAAGAGGCGCACTTTTGAAAAAAAGGGACAAGGGATACCACCTCCGGCGAGACTGCGGTCGGCAAGAAAGGCGATAACCCGCTTCTCTTTTATTGCTCGCAATATTCGGCGCGGCTGGTCATAGGGGATTACCTCCACCCCGAATCGTGAACGATAATAATTGTAGGTCTCAAAGAGACCGTTACCCAGCGGTTCGGCAATCACCGCCAGTGGTAGACCCAATTTCCGTAAAGCAATTCCTGCCAGTTCCCAATTCCCGAAATGGGCAGTAAAAAGGATAACCGCCTTACCCTTCTTCACTGCGGAGATTAAAGGAGCGATGTCAAACTCACAGTAGGAAAGAATCTTATCCCGGAGGGCAGGGCTCTGAAGGAAATGGGCAACCGTGATGCCGAGATTCTGAAAGGTCTCTAATGCCAAGCGTCGGGTCGCAACCTGCCCGGTAATGTAGGAAAGGTTCTTCTCAATTCGCTTGCGCTGCCCTTTGATCAATAAAAAGGCGATGGTTGAGAGGATGCCGGCGATTATCTTCACGGCAAAGGGTGGCAGAAATGTCCCGAAGAGGGTGCCGATGCGCATCAGAAATTTCTTCCACATCGTGCGGGAGCATAGCGAACGCATCATTTAAGGATTGTCCTCCGAATTTATTCAGACCTTTTCGGACGATAGAGGATGCGACCGCAGTAGTCACAGTAATGGAGTTTTAATCGGCGGTTTATCTCCAAAATTGTCTGCGGGGGAATCGGGTTGAAGCAGGCGGAACATTTTTCGTCCACCACCTCGGCAACTGCCACATCATCCTTCTTCGCCCTTATCCGCTCGTAAATGAGAAGCGAGTTTTGGTCAATCGTTAGCGAAAACTCCCTCCTCTCCCTTTCCTTCTCCACCTTTAAACGATGAATCTCTTCCGCCTCTTTTCTCAAGGAGGCGATTTTGGCCTTAGTAATATCTTCCAGTTCCTTCAACTCTGCTTCCCGACGCCGGCATGCCTTCTCTTTATCTTCAATCGCTTCCAATGTGACAAGCATCGCATCTTCAATCTCCGATTTCCTTTTTTTCTGGATTTCAATCTCCCTCAGCAATGCCCAGTACTGCTCATTATTTTTGGCGGAATAGAGTTGGACCGAGTATTGGGATATCTTCTCCTCACAACCCTTAAGGTCTAATTCCTGCTCCTTATACTTCTTTTTTAAGTTGAGGAGTTCTCTCTTTTCGGTTTCATTCTTCTTAACCATCTCTTGAAGTGCCAATGAAAGTCCTTCCTCTCTCTTTGGGATTTCTTTCTCCTTCTTGCTGAGGAGGAGAATTTCGCTATCCAATTGTTGGAGTTGCCATAACTGAGATAGGATATCAGACATAGACCGCACTGTGCAATATTCGTTCTCTCCTTCTCATTTTTTGATAGCGATAAAGGGTAATGGGCGATACCCGATTTGAACGGGTGACCTCTTGCATGTCAAGCAAGCGCTCTAACCAAGGCTGAGCTAATCGCCCTTTTTGCATATTCTAATAATAACAAAACTTTCTTAAAAGTCAACTACCCGTCGTTGAATTTGTCCCTCTTGACAAAAGATGAGAATCAGGTTATAATTAACATATCCGCTGCTGAGCGGATAAGGAGGAATTATGAAACTCTCTTTATTCTATCTCATTCTACCCTTTATCATCTTCTCCCAAAATTTAGTATCTTATTCGGATTCACCCCTGGCAACCGGGATGAGTAACGGGGCAAAGATTGCCCTGAGGAATTTCTTTTCCGATACCATCCATTGCGTCTTCCAGAAAAGCGATGGTATCTATTATGCCAAGAGTGTAAATCAGGGAGTTAATTGGACCACCCAATTCCTCTTTCCGGGAAGAAATCCATCCCTTTTCGTTTCCCAAGATGGCTACCGGCATGTTGTCTGGGAAAGGGATACCGCAGGGAATTCTGAGATTTATTATTATTGTTTAGATATCAGAAGCCCGCCAACTAATATCAGCCAGACACCAGGAAAATCTTACTTACCTTCACTTGCAGTTGATACCTCTAATTATCCGGATGGTATTCATATCGTCTGGGCAGATTCCTCTTTCGGTTCTTCAAGGATTTACTACCGGAGATTTGGTGGCGATACCTTTCAGATAACAAATTTTCACCCGAATCAGGACCATTCCTATCCGACAATCGGTATCTTTGAAAATCAGAGGGTCTATGTCTTCTGGCAATCGTATTATCCGATGCATCCTTTCCCCTATCGGATATATACCCGCTACCTGGAAAGAGGTATCTGGCGAGAACCAATAGTAATTGAAAGCTTAGTCGGTGCCCTTTACCATCCCTCCTGTGATTTTTCCGGCGGAGAGAATTTCTCTCTGGGCTATGAGAGGCATTATCCGGGGGTTCCTGACTGCCGATTCGTTGGTGGCAATGGCGGAGGTTATCCGACCCCGGGTTCTTCCACCTATCCGGTCTTATCAACGATTGGCACTATATGGAGTTATTTAGCCTGGATGGAGAATGACTCAGACATCTATCTCCACTTCTACTATTTTATGAGCGGCTGGGCAGAAGACAATCTTCGTCGCCGACTCCATATTCAAGAGAGTGTGCGTTATCCAAGTCTCTGGGGCTGCAATCTCCTCTGGACCCAGGGAGATGAGTCGCCTTATAAAGTGATGCATTATTACTTCGGCTATCCAATTGGGATAGAGGAAAGGTTGAAAACCTACCACAGCAAAAAGGAAACCTCTCAATTTCTTATCAATTCCCATCCTTTTCGCTTCTCTTATTCTCAACCTTTTAAGGCTACTATCTATGACATAAAAGGGAGAAAGGTTGGCGAGTTCTCTTCTTCCAAAGGAGAACTTATTTGGGACGGTAGAGATAAACGAGGTCTCCCACTAAAAACCGGAATATATTTCATCCATCTCCAAGGTAAAGAACTGAAAAGGACCATAAAGTTAACGATAGTAAAAGATTAATACTTATTGATTGGACCAAAAATTAGACGCTGGCGGTGCCTTCGCGCAGCAAGAAAAACTCCACCAAAAATCACCTTGCCAATTGGGCGACAAATTAGGCCAAAAATTACCCCTTCAATTACCCTTTTCTTTACTCTTATAACGAGAAGATTGTTTAGAAAAGTGATTAGACCTTTAACCTCTAAAGAAAATGGACCTTTAATTACTCCTCAAATTGGTAAAGAGATTAGACCTTTGAT
>JBBIHO010000068.1:0-4901 GCA_037446935.1 Caldifarciminota bacterium
CTTTCGTCTCCAGCCGAAGGGTAAACATTTTATTTCGGTTTGTCTGGGAACGGCCTGTCATGTGCGTGGCGGTCCAACTGTGGCTTCTGAGTTTGAACGACGACTTGGAATTAAATGCGGCGAAACGACGCCTGACCGGGAATTTACCATAGAGCGAGTAAACTGCCTCGGTGCCTGTGCCTTAGGACCAATTGTTGTTGTTGATGGCCATTACTTTTCCAATGTCAATACGACAAAGGTGGAGAGAATATTAAAGGAAGTCCGGGAAGGGCTTAACAAGGTAGAAATCAAGACCGACCAGAGACTCTTTCCCGTGGAGGTCTCTTGTCCCCGTTGTAACCATCGGCTAATGGATAATAGTTATCTAATTGATGGCCATCCTTCAATCAGAGTTACCGTTTCTTTTAACCAGAAACACGGTTGGCTTCGTTTATCTTCTCTCTATGGTAGTTACAATGTAGAATCGGAATACGAGATACCAGAGGATACTGTTGTCAACTTCTTCTGTCCCCATTGCCATGCGGAACTGAGCGGAACTCCTGATTGTCCGGATTGTGGCGCACCAATGGTGCCGATGATTGTCAGTGGAGGTGGTGTTGTCCAGATTTGTTCCCGGCGCGGCTGTAAAGGGCATTTCTTAGATTTGAGTGGAACAAATTTTTAGCCATTATGCTTGGGGAGATGTATGGAGCGACTTAAATCAATAGCCGATTTAAGGTCAATGCAGAGCCTGATTGTTGGCTCAAAAAAGAATGTCCCAACGATTGTTATATCAGCTGGCACCTGTGGACAGGCAAGTGGGGCAAATGATTTAATCCGAATAACAAAACGAGAACTTTTAGCCAAGAATCTAACCGATAGAATTCAACTGCGGATTACTGGCTGCCACGGATTCTGCGAAATGGAACCGTCGGTATTGATTGAACCGAGGGGAACATTTTATCCAAAAGTTGGAATGAAGGAGATGGTTGAGATTATTGATGCGGTGGCTCGTGACCAGGTGATTGAGAATCTCCTCTTTGTTGACCCGGAGACAGAAAGACCGATAGAAAAGATGGCGGAGCTGCCTTTCTATAAAAAACAGGTGCGGACTCTCCTCTCGCGTAACGAAAAGGTTGACCCGATTCGGATTTATGATTATATTGAAAACCAAGGTTACTCCGCACTAATTAAAGCACTGGAAAATACTCCAAAATGGGTAATTAATGAGGTAATTAGTTCTGGGTTGCGAGGAAGGGGAGGGGCGGGATTTCCCACCGGTATCAAATGGCAGATGTTAGCCGAGCAACCTAATGGTCGGGGTAAATTTATTGTCTGCAATGCCGATGAAGGCGACCCTGGTGCCTATATGGATAGAAGTCTCCTGGAAGGTAATCCTCACAGCATAATTGAAGGGATGCTTATTGGTGCCTATGCCACCGGTGCCAATGAGGGATTCATTTATGTCCGCAATGAGTATCCCCTGGCAATTAAGCATTTAGTAATTGCTCTAAGACAGGCAAGGGAATTAGGACTATTAGGTAAGGATATATTAGGAACCGGATTTTCTTTTGACATCCACTTGGTGAGGGGTGCCGGGGCGTTTGTCTGCGGCGAAGAGACCGCTTTGATGAAATCAATTGAGGGAAAGGTTGGCGAACCACGACAGAGGCCGCCTTATCCGGTTCAGAAGGGAATTTATGGTAAGCCAACATTAATTAATAATGTTGAGACTTGGGCAAATATCCCAGAGATTATTAGTAAAGGCGCCAAAGAATTTGCTAAGGTCGGAACGAAGAATAACGCCGGAACCAAGATATTCAGTTTAGTCGGCAAGGTTAAGTGGACAGGTTTAGTTGAGGTGCCAATGGGTATGAGAATCAATGAGATTGTCTACGATATTGGCGGTGGCCCGAGAGGTAAGGCAGAAATTAAGGCAGTGCAGACTGGTGGTCCATCGGGCGGCTGTATCCCAAAGGAAAGATTTGATTTACCGATAGACTACGACAGTCTGACCGAGGCTGGTTCAATTATGGGTTCCGGTGGCATGATTGTGATGGACGAAAATACTTGTATGGTGGATGTCGCTAAATATTTTATGAACTTTCTGAAAGACGAATCTTGTGGTAAATGTTTCACCTGCCGTAAAGGCACCCAGAGGATGTATGAAATCTTAGATGATATCTCAAAGGGAAAGGCAACATTGGCAGAATTGGAATTGCTTGAAGAACTGGCAGAGGTGGTAAAAGATACCACAATGTGTGGTTTAGGGCAGACCGCACCGAATCCGGTTCTTTCTACCCTGCGATATTTTCGTGACGAATATCGGGAACATATAAATAACAAAAAATGTCCGGCGGGTGTTTGCAAAGAACTCATCACCTACGCAATAAATGAAAATTGCACTGGCTGCGGACTCTGTATAAAGAACTGTCCTAGTGGTGCAATCACTGGTAAAAAAAGAGAAAGACATTTTATTGACCAGACTAAATGTATCAAGTGCGGCGTCTGCCGAAGTATCTGTAAATTTGATGCGGTTGTGGTCAAGTAAGGAAAGGATAAGATGATAAACCTATATATCAACGGCTTAAAAGTAACAGTAGAAGAAGGCACAACCCTTCTCGAAGCGGCAAGATTTTTAGGTTTCCCGATTCCAACGCTCTGCTATCTGGATGGACTTAAACCCTATGGTGCCTGTCGGCTTTGTGTGGTGGAGATTGGTGAAGGCGAGAAATCAAGACTTGTTTCTTCCTGCACTTATCCGGTGGAAGAAGGTTTGAAGGTTCGTACCGCGTCGTCAAGGGTAATTAAGGCGCGCAAGATGGTCTTGGAACTATTATTAGCGTCCTGTCCCCAATCTAAAACCATCCAAGACCTTGCCTCAGCCTATGGAGTAAAACAACAACGTTTTAAACAAGAATTTGAGGATTGTATCCTTTGTGGTTTGTGTGTCCGGATGTGTGAGGAGCAGATGATGGCGAAGGCGATTGGGTTTCGGGGTCGGGGCGAAAATAGAACAGTTGGTACACCTTTTGATATTCGTTCCGAAGAGTGCCGGCTCTGCGGCGGCTGTATCTATGTCTGTCCTACCTGTCAGCTGCGTTGCACCTATACCGAACCGGAAAAGGCAATTTGCGGAAGTTGTGCCAATCTGAGTCCACCCTGTTTAGAAAAAGAAAAGTTTGATGATATGATGTGTTATATGGCCCCTTGTGTGGCTTGTGAGATTAAAAAAGATGATGAGAGAAATAAGAGTTCAATTGAAAAAGGAGGATAAGAAGATGTCTCTATCAAGAATAAATTCATCAGCCGCCACGCTCACAAAAAACCGGACTGAGGGTTCAATCACACCAATTTCCGGTATGTGCGTAACCTGTGTTGACGGCTGTATTGGAATGTGTGAAATTGGGAAGTCCGCTTATCGTGGTCACGAGGTTATCTATCCTCAGCCGTTTGGTGTAATAACTTCGGCTGCGGAAAAGGTCTATCCGGTTGATTATTCGCACTTCACAATAATGGGAACGACAGTTGGTGCCTATGGTATTGAGGCAGATAGTGATAAGGCAATATTTCCAAATGTTCGGCTTGAAGTCACATTCGGACATGACGGGGGAATAAAGTTTCGCTATCCCTGGATTATTCCAGGCATTGGCTCAACGGATATCGCCAAGAATAACTGGGAAGGTTTAGCAATTGGTTCAGCCCTCGCTGGCACCGGTTTGACGATTGGCGAGAATGTTGTCGGTATGGACCCGGAGGCGGTAATTAAAAATGGTCGGGTGGTTGATACGGTTGAGTTGAAACGTCGGGTGAAATTATTCACTGATTATCAGCAAGATGGCTACGGTGCAATTATCGTTCAGGCGAATGTTGAGGATACCCGTTTAGGAGTCCACGAATACGCCATTGAGAAACTCGGCGTTAAGTGTGTGGAACTTAAATGGGGACAAGGTGCCAAGGATATCGGCGGCGAAGTTAAAATAAAGAACTTAAAGAAGGCACAACTCTTATACGAACGCGGCTATATCGTCCTGCCCAACCCAACCGACCCGGATGTTATCAAGGCATTTGAGCGTGGGGTATTCAAAGAATTTGAGAGACATTCCCGGGTTGGTATGGTAACTGAGGAATCTTTCGCTAAGAGAGTAGAAGAGTTGCGCAAAGCAGGGGCAAAATATATCTTTCTTAAGACCGGTGCCTATCGACCAGCTGATTTGGCTCTGGCAATTACCTTCTGTTCTAAATACAAATTGGATTTGTTGACAGTTGACGGTGCTGGTGGCGGCACCGGTATGAGCCCCTGGCGGATGATGAATGAGTGGGGTGTACCACCAGTAGAACTCCATTCCCTCCTTTATCAATATGCAAAACATTTGGCTGATAAAGGGGAGTATGTGCCAGCATTGGCCGTGGCTGGTGGGTTTACCTTTGAGGACCAAATCTTCAAAGGATTAGCCCTTGGTGCACCCTATGTGAAACTGATTGGTATGGCAAGAGGTCCGATTGCCGCAGCGATGGTTGGTAAGACAATTGGCAAGGCGATTGACGAAGGACAACTGCCCGTCTACATTGAACGTTTCGGTACTTCGAAAGAAGAAATCTTCATTACGGCAAGTGAACTCCGTAAGAAATTAGGGGAACGAGACTTTGAAAAGATTCCAGCCGGTGCTTTGGGTCTTTACACCTATTACGAACGATTGGCACAAGGCTTGCGGCAATTGATGGCAGGCAGTCGGAAATTTTCTTTAGAGTACATATCGCGCGATGACATCGCTGCCTTAACCAAAGAAGCAGCAGCAATTAGTGGAATTACCTATTTAATGGAGATGGATAAGACAAAAGTAAAGGAAATTCTTGACAGTTTAAAGAGATAGACGACGATAAATATCTAAAGCCAGGCCTTTTAACAGAAAGATTTTCCC
>JBBIHO010000068.1:4911-8585 GCA_037446935.1 Caldifarciminota bacterium
TTCATTTATATTCTATGAAGAATAGAATAAAGCGGAGGGGATTAACCTCGCCCTTCCTTGTAATAAAATATTTTTTAATCCATCGCGGGCCTTTCATTTGCTTCTCTCTTCCCAAAAATCCAAGAATGATTTGAATTACCAATAGACTTTGGGTGTGGTGTTAGGAGATAAAAGTCCCTCAAAATAATCTCCTTAGGGGACAAATCTATCTCATCTTTTCTCGGTATCCTCTCTGGTTAATAAGGTTTTATTATAAACTATTGCGGTCTTTCCTTAATTGCGAGTTTATTAATTAGTAGTCCCCCAATTCCTTTTTATATCTCGCGCAAAGGGCTTCACCCCAGTTATCCAATGCTTGCAGTTTGCCAAAGAAGAAGCGTAGAACCGGTGGCTCGGAGATAAATTTTAATCCTTTCACTAATTCCCGATTCTTATAAAGCCAGACCAAGCGGTCAATCGCATATTCAATATGGGAAACGGTGTAAACCCTCCGCGGAAGTGCAATCCGGGTGAGTTCCAAATCCGCCATTATCTCTTTCCCGGTCTCTTTATCCCGATCCGTAGAGATTGTCCCCCGTTCCATTGTCCTTATCCCGGAGGCGAGATAGATGGCAGCGGCTAAGGCACCGGCCGGATATTCCGACTGTGGGATATGGGGAAGGAATAATTTGGCATCCAGGTGGCAGGCAAGACCTCCCGGGGGTGTGACGACTGGAATGTCGTATTCAAGGAGCCGGTTGGCAAAATATTTCACCTGCTCAATTGCACAACCCGCCACATCTTCCGCAACCATCTCCCGCATCCCAATCGCCATCGCCTCAACCTCTTTCACTGACATCCCACCATAGGTGAGAAAACCTTCATATACTGGTAACCAGTCTCTAAGTGCTAAGTAATATTTTTCAAAGTTGGTCGCTACGAGACCGCCCCGGACACTTGTATTCTTCCGTGCAGACATATAATAGACATCCGCTAAGGAGCACATCTCCTTCACAATTTCCGCCACCGACTTATTCTCATAGCCCTTCTCGCGCTGTTTTATCAGGTAGGCATTTTCACTGATGAGACTGCCATCTAAGACCAATAGGAGTCCATTCTCATCGCAGATTTTGCGGACAGAGCGGAGATTCTCCATTGAGAAAGGTTGCCCACCCATCAGATTGGCTGTCGCCTCCATCCGCACATAGGCAATCTTCTCCCTTCCGTATTTTTTGATCACATCCTGTAATTTATTGATGTCAATATTCCCCTTAAACGGATGGGTGCTTTTCGTATTTAATGCCTCATCGGCATAAATCTCAAGCATTAAACCGCCTAAGATTTCAATATGGGCACGGGTGGTTGTGAAGTGATAGTTAGTCGGAACAATCTGACCAGGTTTTAAGAAGACCTTATCAATCAAATGCTCCGCTGCTCTGCCTTGATGAGCCGGAAAGGCATATTTATAACCAAGGATATCCGAAACCGCATCCAATAGTCTGTAATAACTTTCGCCTCCGGCATAGGCATCATCAGCAACCATCATTCCCGCAAGTTGATTGTCACTCATCGCATTAACCCCGCTATCAGTGAGCATATCTAAGAATATGTCTCTGGTCCGTAACAGGAAGGTATTATAACCTGCTTCTTCCATCGCTCGCAAACGCTCGTCAACCGATGGCAACCGAATCTTCTGCACAATCCTTACCCTGTGCATTTCAATCGGGATTTCTTTACCACTGGTTAGTTTAATCGCCATTATCTCCTCCTCTATTTCAATCTCATAGAATTAAAAATTTCTTTGGAAGATCTTTTCATCTTCTTATAAATATACAAAAAAAATTTAAGATGTCAAATGCCCCGATTTCTTGACGCAATAGAAATTTTTAATTATAATGGAAAGGCTAATGGAAAAGGAATACTTAGATTTTGAAAAGCCGCTTGCGGAGTTAGAAGAGAAACTGCAAGACCTTTTGGAACTCGGGGTAGCAGATAAGAGAGTCGCGGAACTACAAGAGGCGATAGTCCGAACGAAGACGAAGATATATCAAAACCTCACCCCCTGGCAGAAGGTCTTATTAGCCAGGCATCCCTCCCGTCCTTATACCCTTGATTATATCTCCCGCATCACTTCTGACTTTATTGAACTGGCAGGAGATAGAAAATTTGGCAACGATAAGGCAATTGTTGCCGGAATTGGGATAATCGGGTCGGAGAGGGTAGTCATCTGCGGCCATCAGAAAGGGAGGACGACAAAAGAGAAGATTGAAAGAAACTTTGGTTATTCCCATCCGGAAGGTAATAGAAAGGCATTGCGGGTTATGGAATTGGGGGCAAAGTTTGGATTGCCGATAATCACCTTCATTGATACGCCTGGTGCCTATCCCGGTGTGGAGGCAGAGGAGAGGGGACAGGCAGAGTCAATTGCCCGAAACCTTTTTACAATGGCGGTCCTGCCAGTGCCGATAATTGTGATTATAATTGGGGAGGGTGGTTCCGGAGGGGCATTAGCATTAGGGGTTGGCGATAGAATCTTAATGATGGAGAATTCATTCTATTCCGTCATTTCTCCGGAGGGCTGTGCCGCTATCCTTTGGCGGGATGGCAGCCGAGGACCGGAGGCGGCGCAAGCATTAAAGATTACTGCCGATGACTTAAAGAACTTTGGGATAATTGATGAGATAATCCCGGAGCCGCTCGGTGGCGCCCATCATAACTGGGACGAGGCGGCAAAGATAATGAAAGAGGCAATATTGAGAAACCTATTCTACTTAAAGAATATACCAAAGGAAGAATTGGTTAAAAAACGAATTGAGAAATTCGCCAAGATGGGCGTCTTCAAAGAATGAAGGTCGGTTACTGCGGTATTCTCGGCAAGCCAAATGTTGGTAAGTCAACCCTCTTAAATGCCCTATTAAAATATAAACTATCAATCATCTCCCCAAAACCTCAGACGACCCGACATAAGATTTTAGGCATTCTTACCGGTGAAGATTATCAAGTGATATTCTTAGATTCCCCGGGCATCTTGAAACCAAAATATACCTTACAGGAAGTGATGATGAAGGAGATTGCGCAAGTGATCTCCGATTCGGACCTTCTCTTATTCATCTGTGAGGCAAGTGGTCCGCCAGAGGAGATAGAAGAGGAATTCCTCAAAAGATTGGTTGCAGAGCGAAAACCAACCATAATTGTCATCAATAAGATTGACCTAATACCAAAGGAGAGCCTTTTGCCTTTGATGGAAGATTATCGGAAGATGGGTTTTGAAGAGATTTATCCGATTTCCGCATTGAAGTTAATCGGCATTGATGATTTGCGAGAGGGAATAATTAAGATGTTACCTGAGGGCGAACCCTATTACCCACCAGATACGATTGCCTTGCAACCGGAACGTTTCTTTGTTGCGGAGATGATAAGAGAAGCGGTCTTTTCCCTCTATGGCGAAGAGGTCCCTTATGCAACAACAGTGGAGATTGATGAGTTTAAGGAAAGGGAAGGGGGAAAAGACTATATAAG
Source organism: Caldifarciminota bacterium (assembly GCA_037446935.1). Lineage (GTDB taxonomy): Bacteria > Hydrothermota > Tepidihabitantia > Tepidihabitantales > JBDRVQ01 > JBBIHO01. The sequence goes on from JBBIHO010000068.1 coordinate 8,410, forward strand.
GGCGATTATCTATGTTGAGAAGCCCTCCCAAAAGAAGATTATCATCGGTGAAGGGGGAAGGGCGATAAAGAGGTTGGGGAGTTTAGCGAGAAGAAATATTGAAGCCTTCTTAGGTAAAGGAGTCTATTTAGAACTCTGGGTTAAAGTCCAGGAGGGCTGGCGCAAGGATATCAACT
>JBBIHO010000069.1:0-7997 GCA_037446935.1 Caldifarciminota bacterium
ATTTCTATCGGTTAAAGGCTGAAGACTTTACGGATATTAAGAAGACAGTTCTTCTTCATTAGGTCAAATCTATTCGGGGCAGAATTTCTCCCCTGTCAAATACCCGAAGTATATTACCAGAAATATATTTCTGGTTTTCAAAGCACGGTTTTTGCCTTTAAGTCTTTGATTTGACGCAACTTATTGGATTTTTAAGAAAAGTTGGGGGGTTGCCCCCTCTACCGTGTTCTTGGTCTTATGTTTCGCCAAATTTTTCGCCCAATTAAAAGTCTAATTTCTTTACCAGTTAGAAGGGTAATCAAAGGTCTAATCTCTTTAGTAATTTTTAGTCTAATCACTTTTCTAGTCAATCTTGGCGTCATCGGGGTCAGAAAAATGGCAATTGGCAGGGTAATTTTTGGTCTAATTTTTCGTCTAATTGAAGGAGTAATTTGTAGTCTAATTAAAAGAAAGGCAAGCAAGTTCCAAAAGGATGAGCCGGGAGTATTTTAGATTAGCCAAAGGAAGAATGAGCACTACTGGCAGTGATTGGTGTTGATGGAGATGGTAATCAACGGCTATTGGCGATTTCCCAGGTTATCGGGAAAGTTATGAGAACTGTTTGGACCTCTTTCGGCTCACTCCCAAAAATGGCAGTTACTTACCAAAATCTTCATATCTTTGGGTATTATCGGGGCGGAGTGAATATGGAAGCGAAACTTTTATGAAAAATTTTTGATTCTTATTTTGGCAAAACTGAAGGTTGATTTTATGGAAAGAGTGGTTAAAATATTCCTATGGAAGAGAATCTCTCCGATGCCGAGATATTAAAGAAGGCAAAGGAGTATGATGAAGAGGCAATCGCTTCTATTTATAGAAAGTATCGGGATATTATTTATTATTATGGGTTAAAGGTGTTTAAGAATCCGGACGATGCGGAGGAGGTCGTCTCCCAGACCTTTGAGCGGTTTATGGACTTCCTGCCAACAATTCGGAGCGGTTCGTTAAAAAATTGGCTGGTGATTACTGCCCGTAGCGTTATCAGGCTTATGTTGAAGGATACCGAGAGAAAATTCCCCCGCATTGAGGAGGTGCCGGAGGAGATGATTGTCGGCTGGAATCCGGATGCCGAAGAGTCAAACCGCCTGATGCTGGCAGCGGCAAGGGAAAAACTGCCAGCAGACCTCAAGGAAGTTCTCCTACTCTTTTATGATTTTGGTTATTCGGCAAAGGAAATTGCTAAGAAATTGGGAAAGAGTTATCTGGCGGTGAGGTTGTTATTATATAAGGCAAGAGAGAAACTCCGGGAGATTTTAACTAAGATGTCAGGAGGGGAGGATGAAAAATAAAGAGAAGAGGCTTGCCCTTTTGGTGGAAGAATTTGACAAAATTTACCGCAAGGAACGGGGAAAAACAAGTGATGCGGAACTGGTGGCAAGTTTCTTAAAGAAATATCCCAATTTGGCAGAGGAACTAAGACCCCGTTTGCTCTTCTCTATTGAATTGCATAGGGCATCTGCAATTCCTTTGATGCCCGAAGAGAGAAGTAAAAGGGTATGGGAGAGGATTAAGAAGAAATTGGCCGAGATAAAAACCACAAGAGAGGCAGAAAAACGAGTAGTCGCCTTTGACCGGAGAACCGACTTCTTGATTCTTTTACTTTACGAACCACAAAGAAGGGGGATAAGGTGTATCACGCGAATTATGAAATACCTCTTTCTTTTGATGCGAGAAAAGGGACTAAATCGGTATGTTAAGGATTACTATGAGTTTACCCTTCATAAGTATGGTCCTTTTGCTAAGGAGTTGTATGAGGATTTGGAGAATTTACAGAAAGCAGGAAAGGTTGAGAAGATTAAGGTGCGGAAGTTGCAGGTATCGCCCCTGGAAAAGGAGATTAGCGATTTCTTTGAAGAAGATGGCTGGCGGTTTGAGTATCGGCTCACAAATAAAGGGGTTAAACTGGCAAGAGGATTGGTAAAAGGGGCGAATGCCATAGATAAGGGTATAATGAACTCAATTGAGGAGATAAAGGCAAGATATGGCAAGTATCCATTACTTAAACTCTTAGAATATATTTATGAAACCTATCCGGAGTATCAGGAGAAGTCAGTAATCTGGAAGAAGATAAAGAGGTTGCGGGAAAGGGAAGACTGAACTCCATCCAGAAAGAAATAAAAACCACCTTATTTTAACTCCTTAATTTTCAAGGCTTTATAATTCATAAGATAATTTTTTAAGATTTTCGGAAACATTTTGCCCTTTTTTTTACTCTATATTTATAGAAGCAAAAGAGATGCTCTTTGGAAAGTTAGTAAGGGTGAAAATCCCGCCTCTATCCACTCATCAGTGGATAAATCTTAGGCGGGTGAGGAGGTGAAAATATATGGCAAGAAACGCCTACCGAAGAATCCAGAAATACGAAGCGAAGTTAGACCCGGAGATTATTAAGAACCGATTTGTGGTACAGAAGGCAGCGATGATTGACCAAGAAGCAGACATCTTCGCCCAGATTGTGGCAATAGAGGAAGCGGCAAAGACGATTCTTGACAATGAGGGAGTTCCCATCACCCTCTATCCGATGTATCTCTCTTATGTCCGAGAGGTATGGCGACTGCAGAATAACTTCGGCGGTGAGGTCCTATACGATGAGGTGCGAATCGCTGAAGCGAAGTGGGTATCCCGTGCCCTTTCGGCAACAGTTCTCGAGCGGTTAAGGGTGGATATCTTTGGCATCACACTACCACCCGTTCCATAAAAAGAGACGGCGGGAAGGCGCCACCCGCCGGATAATAATTTTTCACTTGCCTTTTTCTTTTTTTACTTTATAATATTAAGTAATAAGTAAAAAGGAGCAGATATGAAAAGGGTTATCATTGGAATCTTTGGGATTTTTCTCCTAACCTTTTCCGGGGAGGTTCTTTTGCAACTCCCTTTCTCGCAGGTTACGGCGATAAAGGAATCGCCAGTCATCCCGGTTGCCTTCTTTGAGAATTCGGTAATTGGCCGGATAGAAGAGGCGAAACTGGCTTCCCTGAACCTTGATTATCAAGTGCTCACTTCCTTACCCGCCGTCAAAGATGAACGCTTCTATATTGTCTACCCCTCTCCCTATTTAGAGCGGACATTTGCTCGGACAATCCTTAAAAGGAATGGTGAGATTCTTATGGAGGATGGTCCCGCATTCTTTGTGAAGGCGAAAGAAGAAAGAATTATCTCAATTCTCTCAATTGGATTTGAGATTGCGAATGTCTCCTTAAAGCCAGTCATCTTACCAGATCCACCACCTGATGATTTTAATGAGGATCTGGAGATTGATCTGCAGGAGAATCCGGTGATTTCCGAAATCCTCGCCCAAATCACACCAACCGAGTTGGCGCAGATGATTCGTGAATTATCGGGTGAGGTCCCGGTAACCGTGCGGGGTCGTTTGGATACGATAAGAACCCGGTATGCAACCGCGGCGAAGAATTCCTCTGCCATCTGGTATATGTATGAGAAACTCCAGAGTTATCATCTTGATTCGGTAAACTTTCATTCCTTCACCTGGAGCGGACGAAATGATAGCAATGTGATTGGGACAAAGAACGGTCGGGTCTATCCGCGGCGATATTATATAATTGGCGGTCATATTGATGCAACTTCGGAGACACCCTCTACCTATGCCCCGGGTGCCGATGATAATGCTTCCGGAACTGTGGCGGCGATTATTGCGGCGAAGTATATGAGCCCATACCCTTGGAAATACACAATAAAATTCATCGGCTGGAATGCCGAAGAGTTCGGTCTCTACGGCAGTGATGCCCATGCCCAACTGGTTCAGTCCCGGGGTGATTCCCTATTAGGGGTGCTGAATGCGGATATGATTGCGACCGAGATTAGAAATCGCGATTCGGTAACTGTTTATACCGGAACCCGAACATCTTCCCGGGCAATTGGCGACACCTTTTTCACTGTTAATCAGCGCTACGGTATCGGTTTGCGGGTCAGGCGAAGCACATCAATGTCCGCAAATTCCGACCACTACTCCTATTATTCCCGGGGTTATAATGCAAATCATATCTTTGAATTTGACTTCTGTCCTTATTACCATACAACGAGTGACCGGATTACCGCCTCCTCTTTTGATACGGTATATTTTGCCAAGGTGGTGAAGGCAATGGTTGCTACCCTGGCGACATTTGCAATACCAGACACCGAGATAACCGCCATCTCCGAGAAGAGAACCGCATTGAATTCCCAAACGAAAATCCTTGCCTCTCCGAATCCTTTCCGCTCTCGGACCAAAATTCGCACACCATCATCTATTGGCAACTCATTACTAAAAATCTACGATGTTAGCGGTAAATTGGTTAGGTCTTTTAATCTGCCCGGAGGGAGAAGAGAGATCTTCTGGGACGGAACGGACTTTAATGGCAAAAGGCGGGCAGGGATTTATTTCCTCCTCTTACCGACTGCGGATAAGACCCTTTCGGAAAAACTAACCTTAATAGAATAGAATAAGGATTCTTTAAGCATTAAGTGTTAACCGCTTAATAAGGATTGTGGCATAGGAGCCAGCCGGTAAAAAGAAACTCAACTCTAACTTAAATCTATTCGGGTATAATTCATCAGGTATCAATTGACCGATTCGCATCTCTTCGGGCAGACATATCGCCTTGCGCAAAAAGGGCTTAAAATAGATTCCTTGCAGTCGCAGTCTTAATTTCAGATCCGCAATCCTGAGACCATCTCTTTTCAGCACCTCCTCCATCACCTCTTTTATCTTTGGCGTGAATTGTGACTTTATTGATGGGGAGGGTATCTCTAAATCTAAAAGGTGATTCTTGAATTTTGGCGGGAGGTGGCGATAAAAATATAGTTCACCGAAGCGGTAAGGAACGGAAAATAAATCCAATCCGGAATTTTTGAGGAGGAGGTTTAATGTCTCATTCCAGATATAAGCCTGGTAGGCATTAATGAAGAGTTCTAACAAATCACGGGGTATTCTTTTAATCGCACCTTTGAAATCTCTCTTCTTTTTGCAAAGATATGCCACCACCGGTTTATATTCCGGAGGAGCGAGGGCAAGCCCTTCTTCCCATCTCCCCCAGTTCTCCTTCAAGAATCTCTTGAACCTTTTGATTCGGGATTCGTCATCAGGGGAAGGGGTGGCTAAATATAATTTCAAAGCACCCTCATAGTGCCTTAATATCAAGGATTTGGCGAAAAATCCTTTCCGATGCCTTGCCTCTCCCATTCGCTGTTCATCGTAAAAGTTTGGGAATCCGGATTCGGATACCTCACCAAAATTCTTTATCACCATCCCACCTTCCTCTGCCTTCAAATCGCGGAGGGTAATCCGAAAGAAATTCCCGAAAAGATTTTCGTTTCTTAATGGTCTATCAATAAATCCTAAGAACCGGAGGGAGAAGTTCTTCTCCGTGATTGGCTTTTTCACTACCAAGGAATTGGCAACATACTGAATAGAATGCGCATACCGGTCTTTTAACCCTAATCTCTGAAAGGGCTGGAATTTATAACGCCTCTGGAGATAGCGGAGTAAATCCAATGTGTTCCAGAATCTCTTCTCTAAACAATAGAGGGCAAATCTCCCTTCTGACTGTGGAGAGATGTTTATCCTCTCCACCACATAAAAATCATCGGGCTTTACCTTTAATTTCATCAAAGAAGGTTATTTTTTTGCCGGTCAATCCGAAACCGAAGAGAATAACTTTCGGGTGCGGAAGATTTGGCAGGGGGCAAAAAACATATCGGATAATTCCCTTAGCATCTCCCGCTCTGAGACATAATAAATCGGCCTCTCAGAAAGTTTCTGGGCGATGGCTAAACCCTTCTTTACCGTATTCCTCAATCTTTCTGGCTCGGTCCAGATTACTTCTACGATGCCAAAGTAGCGGTCTAAGGGGAAGAGGAGCTTTTTATCCAACAATGTTTGCAATTCAAGATAGAGATGCTGGCTCAAGTAATGGCGCCAGTCAAAATCCTCTAACTTCTCCTGCCAGAAGTATGGCGGGCAGAAATCTTCGGGGGCATTTTTGTGGAGGACCTCCCAGAGGGCAACCAGTAATTTATCAAAGGCGAACCATCTATCTTCCTGAAAATTAAAGTAATCCTTAATCCTCTCCTCCCATTCGGCAATGATGCGGGCGCGCTTTTCAATCCGCCACAGCGAATTTCCAATCTTGCCGCGAAAGACATTTTTGGCTATCTCTTTACTAACATCGCCTAAGAATTGGTTGAGGAAGATGGGTAATTTCTCCTTCTGGGGAAGGGAGAAGAACTCTTTCCCTTTTTCGTTGAGAAAGAATCGCGCCGGCTTTTTATCCTTAAACCTTTTGATTTCGCCCAATTGCGCACCCAAAAGGAGACGAAAGAGAAAAGGAAGGAAATCAATATCCCCCGGAATAAAATGGTGCCATACCGAATCGTAAAACTTAGTCAATTCATTATTCTTATTGGTGAGTAATCCCCTTTTCAGATAATAGAAGAGCATCTTCTGGTCAAAAAATAAGGGGGCGGGGTATCTTTCATCAATGTAGTCAAAGTGGATGAGATGGACATCAAATCGTAAACCCTTCCCCTCCTCCACAAAGGGGAAATATGAAAAATACCAGAAACCTTCTTCGCGGGAATGAGCCCCTATACTATGTTCTAATAAGGAGCGGGTTGTTATCTGGGAATAGGGAGAATCCGTTTCCGAAGCAAAACTTGTCTCATACCATCGCCGAAAGAGGCGGTTAAAGAGCCCCTGGCCGCCAAGAAAGGCGATTGCCTGGTCGTCGGTTCCGGAAGCCTCTTGCATCTCCTTGAGGAAGGCGAAAAACGGCGGAATGAACTCCTGGATTCTTTTATCCAGTTCTTCGGTCTTCACTGGTCGCATAAACTATTTTATCACCATTTTGGCTAATGTCAACCGCTTCGGAAATAAGGGATTATTTAATCAATATGAAGAATTTTGAAACAGGCATCTTCTACCCTACCGATATAAACTCCGGACCGCAGGCATCTTAAGTCTAATTGGAGAGAACTTTGCTTCAAGGTCTGGCGATAGACCAAAGCACCCTTTATATCATAAATCTTTAACTCCTTCCCTGGGGAGAACTTCATAGAAAATTGTGTCCAACTGCGGGAAGGATTTGGTGAAAATAATATATCCCGCTCGGCGACACCGCTTCTGCGATACCAATCCCTCACAATCCTTGCCGCCGGTTTATTATTTGGGGTATAGTCATTGCTATCTGCCCCAATGCCTTGATTGGGATTGGTTGTCCAGTTCCAGAAGTAAAATCCTTCTATCCAGGGTAGATAGAAGAAGGTTAAGAAGGCGGCTTCATAACAGTCCCTCTGTTCCGCAGTATCTACCGGACCAGGAGTTCCCCATTCCCAGGGTCGGATATTTGCGCCGTCAACACTCCGATAGCCAATCTCCGAAAATAAAATTGGCTTTCTGACTTCTCTTTGAAAGGAGTCAATCTGGAATAGCCAGCGATTTCGCCAGGCATCCAATAACTGCTCAAGTGTTGGGTCATAGAGATTGGTTAAAGGGAAGAAGGCATTAACCCCGACGAAATCTAAGGCATCCCAGAAATTGACATCGGTTCGGTAGCGGTCCCAATTCGCCCCATAAAGAATCGGACCAGAATAATATCTTCTCACCGTATCAATCATTGCCCGCCACTCCCTTTCGTGATTGACCGCGGTGCTTTCCAATTCGGTTCCGATATTGAACTGTTCCACTCCGCACCTTACCGCCAATTGAACATAATGGCGCAAAAAGTTAAGATATTGTGAAAACCAAACCCCATTGGGGTCCGGGCGGATATGTTCCCGCCCTTGAAGGTTCTTACAATCAATATGGAGTTTCAGAGATACCTTCATCCCAAGGGAGTGAATCTTATTTATCACATAGACGAGTGATGTATCAGAAGGGGTAGAATCCGGAGAGGGATAAATACGAGTTGCACGGGCGGAATCCTGATACCAGGTGACGAGAAGACCAACCCATTCGGTATTTA
>JBBIHO010000069.1:8038-8546 GCA_037446935.1 Caldifarciminota bacterium
GGTGTCACATAACTATTGTGCCACCAGGCGGTATAACAGAGTCCCTTCTGGGAAAATGAGAATAGATTAAGAAATAAAAATATCTGGAACATAGTGTTTACCCATCTTTTTCATCGGAGTGTTTGGACGATGGTAAAAATTCCGGCGGCGAAAAGCAACAAACCAGCAATCAGATGAATTACCTTTATCGGCACAATCTTTAATAAAGCAGAGCCAAAAAGGACCGCAAGGAATGTGGAAAGGATAAGGGCAAAAGAAGAGGCAAAGAAGACCAGAAGCGGCGATTTCTGAGAGGTGGTGAAACCAATCACTGCCAACTGGGTCTTATCACCAATTTCGGCTAAAAATAAGGCAAAGAAGACCAACCAAAAACTTGACCATTTCATCTCTTATTTTACAATCGTTATCCAGTTTGTCAATGAACCAGAAAATTAGGCTTTTAATTAGACGACAAATTAGACCAAAAATTACCCCTTCAATTACCCTTTTTCGGACCCTCATAACGGCA
>JBBIHO010000070.1:0-8503 GCA_037446935.1 Caldifarciminota bacterium
CTTCTTACGGAAAATCCGCTCCGTTTCGGTATTCGGCAGAAAGATAAAATCAGCTCCCTTGGCTAACCAACCGGTATGCAAGGTTGCCAAATCTACCACCACAACAAAAAATGGCACTCCTGGATAAGATTTTCGCAAAACCTTTAAAGGAAAGTGATTGAAGAGGGCATGGCAGGAGATGACCGCATCAAAGGGGCTATTCGCCTTGTAAAATTCCACAAGCCCGTTAGGGCTAAAAAAGTCAACAATCCCATTTAGAATCTTATACCAAAAAGAAGGATAGGTAAAATACCAGAGAAAACCCCAGAAGAAGTTTCTCTCCTTTGTTATCCGGGCATACTGCTCAGGGAACTTCTGGAAAGGCGGGCGCGTTCCCTCCTTGAATAAGTCCGGCAGGAGACACTCAAAATCATATCTTTCCTCTAAGACCTGTGTCAGTGCGGAGGCAACACTCCGATGCCCGCCCCCGGTATCTGAAATGAGAAATAGAATCCTTCTCTTCAATTTTCTCTTATTAACCTTCCCCTTTTAATTACCATCCGCACCGGATTATTGCCAAAATTATAGAAGAGGAATCGGTAATCCGGAATAGCGAGAATTAAAATATCCGCCTCCTTCCCCTTTTCAATTGAACCAACCCGATTTTCAATCTTTAGCGCCTTCGCCGCATTTAAGGTCGCACCAATTATTGCTTCTTCAAAGGTCATCCGGTATAAGAGAGAAGCGAGGGCAATAATGATGGGCATCTTATTTAGCGGGCAGGTCCCCGGATTAAAGTCCGAGCCAACCGCCATTGGAATCTTCAATCGCCGCATTCTTTCTATCGGTGGGCGAGCCTCACTTCCTAAAAAGAGAGAAGTTCCCGGAAGTAAAACCGCGACCACCTTCTTCTTCGCCATTTCCGAAAGACCCTCTTTTGAAGGATAGATAAGATGTTCCGCGGAGACACAAGAAACCTTTGCCGCCACAAGGGCTCCTTGAGATGATTCTATCTCATCCGCATGAATCTTTGGCAGAAGTCCGTACCTCTTTCCTGCCAAGAGGATTCTTTCCGCCTCCGCAGGATGGAAGAGAATCCTTTCACAGAAGACATCGCAAAAGCGAGCCAGCCCTTCCTTTGCGATTCGGGGTAGCATCTCATTTATGATTTCATCTATATACGCCTCTTTGCTCTTTTCCGGTGGGATTGCGTGTGCCCCGAGAAATGTCGGAATTATATCAATTGCCACTTCCTCCCTTAATCTTTTTATCACCCGGAGGATTTTCAACTCATTTTCGGAATCCAATCCATAACCCGATTTTATCTCAATTGAAGTTGTTCCCCACGCAATAGATTCCTTTATCCTCTCCAATGCTAAATTGAGGAGTTCGTCAAAAGAGGCTTCCCTTGTCTTCTTTACGGTGGTTAATATGCCACCTTCTCCCTTCGCTGTTATCTCCTTATAACTCTTCCCAAGGAATCTCGCCTCTAACTCCTTCTCCCTTGTTCCGGCAAAGACGAGGTGGGTGTGGCAATCAACAAATCCTGGCATCACAACAGAACCTTTAGCCGAAAGTGTCCTCTTCGCGCAAATCCCCCTTCTTTGCCTGCCGTAGTCAAATATCTTGCCATCCCTTATTAAAAGAAAAGCATCCTCAACAATCCCCAAAGAATCCTTTCGGATTGTCAATAATTGACTAATATCTTTGATTAAGATATCCATCTTTGTCTGCGTTCACATCGTGCGGGAGCGAAGCGAGCGTTCACATCGTGCGGGAGCGAAGCGAGCGAAATACCCGATTATTTCCTGAATGAGGTGAGGATTTCTACCCTTCCTTCCTCTTCCCTCTTCACAACTCCCACCTCTGGTGCTAAAAACTCTACCCAATTATGAGAGATAAGGGTTGTGTCTGCTTTCGCACAGGTGAACGGTCGCTTTGCCGCAAGCCCAATCAACTCCCTCTCCTCGTAGAATTCTATCTTATAGCAGTTAAAGTAAGAACCGACAGTATCAACAAATGAACAGACCGCCTTTAATCGCCAATTATGCTGAAAGGAGTCACCAGCAATGACCACGGTATCTAATTCCCTCTCCTCCCAGGTAGCGTTATTAAGAAGTGGCAATTTATAAATGAGTTTATAACCCATCTCAATCGTATCCCTTTCCCCGAGGATTAAGGTATCAAAGGCAACAAACTTCTTCACCTCTCCCTTCTCCTTTATCCAGTATTCCTCAATAAAGTTCCTGGTCACAACCGTTGCGAAATGGCCATAGGCATTACTATCCCCAACCACTGTCACATAAATTGAATCGTCATTCGCCGCATAGGTCCAGGAGATTCCCTTTTCCAGCGGAAAATAATCGGAAGCGGCACGCGAAAGAAGGAAATCGTCGGAACAGGAGAGAAAAAGGGAAAAGACGAAAGGTAAAATGCAAAGTTTCAGTCTCATTATTTGCCGTCGGAAAGACCACAAGACTATAAGACTATTCATATCCCACCCCCAATTCTGCCTTTAATACCCAATAAAAATTGGTCAAATTCTTATCGCCCTTCTTTCCGCTTTCCACGATTATATTGGGTAGAAGATTTATCCGGAACCGAACCCGATTTACCTTCTCACCATAACCAAGACCAAGATAGAAATCTGGATAATAACTTCGCTCCTTATTGGCAGAGAGTCTTCTTTCCCATAGGGCAGTCCCAATTCCGGTTATTAGCGAAATATTCCGGTTATCTCTCTTTAAGGGTGTTGGGATAAATAATAGAAATCGCAATTCCTTTTGATTCAGTGCATAGGGAGATGAAAACTTCCCTGAGATTTGGGCGAGGGAAAAAGATAATTCTGGTGAGATGAAGGAGGGATAAGCGAAATAAATGGATAGATAAGGAGAAGGAGAATGATATTTTGCTAGAGAGCCGACCGGTGTTATCTCGCCCAAATAACCGCCAACTCCGAGAAACGAAAATAATAAAAGGCAATTCAAAAAAGGCATAGCGAAACTTACCCCAAGAATTAAATTAAGTCAAACCAACCCCTCTTTATGGTTGTCGTATGGCTAAAAGAGCGGTTCATTTCTTGCTTTGCAAGTCTTTCGGAATCGTCTTACTTAGGTGGCTTGGGGATGAAACCTTTTTTCATTAAGAACTGTATCTCTTCTCTTGCCTGTTTGATTATTCCGGATGCCTTCTTGTATAATTCATCCCTGGTCATAATAATTCTTGCTACCCCTTGCTCAATTGCCTTCATCCCAACCGCAGTTGCCTCACGGGGAAATACCTCCCAATCGTCCATTGTTGGAATCAGATAGTCTTCTCTCAATCCCCTATCTTCTGCTACCTTTGCCAGTTCCAGTGCGGCTGCGATGCACATCTCATCGGTAATCGTCTTGGCATTAACATCAAGTGTGCCGCGGAAAATTCCTGGGAAGCCCAAGGAATTATTCACCTGATTGGGAAAATCGCTTCTTCCGGTCGCGACAATCCTTGCTCCGGCCTCTTTTGCCTCCCAGGGCCAGATCTCCGGAATTGGATTGGCACAGACGAAGAGGATTGGGTCTTTTGCCATTCTTTTAATCCACTCCTTTTTAATCACATCCGGACCGGGCTGGGAGAGGGCAATCAAGACATCACTCCCCTCCATCGCCTCCGGAATTCCACCCTTTCTCCGCTCTTTATTACTGATTAAGCAGACCTCCCATTTCTCCTTAAACTCCCTCTTTAAGATTTCCCTATCTTCTCTATCCGGATGGAGAATCCCCTTGGTGTCAGTCATTATTATATTTTCCGGATTTACGCCCGCTTTGATTATGACGCGAGCAATACAGATATTAGAAGCGCCTGCCCCAACCATCGCTATCTTAACCTCATCCATCCTCTTCCCAACAATCTTTAAGGCATTGATAAGTCCCGCCAAGGTAACTGCGGCTGTTCCCTGCTGGTCATCGTGCCAGACCGGAATAGAAAGTTCTCTGCGGAGGGTATCAAGGATATAAAAACATTTCGGCTGGGCAATATCTTCTAAGTTGTAACCGCCAAAGGAAGGCTCTAAGAGTTTCGCCACCTCAATAAACTTATCCGGGTCGCGAGTCCTTACCGCAATCGGTACCGCATCAACTCCGCCGAGATACTTAAAGAGAAGGCTCTTGCCTTCCATAACCGGGAGAGATGCCTCCGGTCCAATGTCACCTAAACCTAAGACCCTTGTGCCATCAGTTAAAACCGCAATCAGATTTGCCCGGTTCGTATGTTCCCAGACCTTACTCACATCCTTCGCAATCTCCTTACAGGGTTCAGCAACACCTGGTGTGTACCAGATAGCAAAATCGTCAAAATTTCTTATGGCACACTTGGCTGTAACCTTAACCTTTCCCTTATAAAATGGGTGAAGTTTTAGGGCATCTTCTGCTGGCTTTTTTGCCTTAGCAAGAAGTTCTTCCTTGGTTAAAACCTTTTCCTCTACTGGTTTCCTTACAATCTTCTTTTTTAATCTCTTTTTTAGTTTGGTCCTAACCCTTTGGACCTTTTTTATCTTTCTTATCTTCTTCATCTTATCCTCCTCTTTTCTCTGGGCATCTTCATTCCCTTTTCGGCTGCTTGATTAGAAATGTAATTATTGCTCCTAATAAGCATAAGATACCGGCAACCAAAAAGGCTAAATTATAACTCTTCGTCTTCTCCAAGACTTGCGGAGCAAAGATATTCCCCAAAAGTCCACCGATGCCATAAGCGGTGAAGAGAAGCCCGTAATTCACCCCGACATTCTTCGTCCCATAGAAATCAGCGGTAACCGCGGGAAAGATTGCCAGGTAGCCGCCAAAACATAATCCGACAAGTGAGATTCCGATCCAGTAATAAATGGGAAGGGTGGCAATTAAATTGAACAAAAGGACCGCAATCCCGCAGATGAGAAACATAAGAAATAGGGTCCGGAGTCTACCTAAGGAATCAGAGACCTTTCCCCAGAAGATTCTCCCTAAGGCATTAAATATTGCCAGAACACTCACCGCAATTGCTGCGGTCTCCTTTGTCAATTTTGCCAATTCCTGACCAATTGGTGAGGTCTGGCCGATTATCATCAGTCCCGTAGCACAGCCGAAGAAATAGATTAACCAGATTAGATAGAATTGGGAAGTGGCAAGCATCTCTTTGGGTGTATAACCATAAGTGGTCGCAGTTGAAGTTTTTGGTGGTGTCCAGCCTTCTGGTCTATAACCTTCGGGCGGATTCCTTAAAATCTGGGCGCCAGCAACCACCAAAATAAGAAAGACAACCCCGAGGATTATGAAGGTATTGAAGACATTAACACTATCAATTAGACTTCGGGCAACCGGGGCGGAAATCAAGGCACCGGCACCAAAGCCGGCAACCGAAATTCCGGTTATTAAACCCCGCATATCCGGAAACCATTTGACACCAGTTGAGATTGGGCAGACATAGGCAAGACCAATTCCAATACCCGAGATTATACCATAAGAGAGAACAATTCCTAAGAAACTCTTGGTGATACCAGCCGCGATTAGTCCCAGTCCTAAGAGGATTCCGCCAACCGTTGCGACCAATCTCGGTCCTTTCTTATCCTGCCAGCGACCGCCGATAATCGTCGCCACCGCAAAAGAGATTAAGACCAAAGCAAAAGGCAGGGTTGCTTGGGTCGCTGTGAGTTTTAATGGTTCTCCTTGCAAGGGTTTTCTAAACACTGACCAGGCATATATTGCCCCGAGGCATAGTTGAATGATAATCGCCCCGACCATTATTAACCAGCGATTAGTTCTCTTCGCTTCCATTTCTCACCTTCTTAAAATGACCACCCAGATTATTCTTCCAAAGTTGATATGTCGCCAATTGGCAGATTGAGTGCCTCTGCCTTTAAGAGCCTTCGCATTATCTTTCCGGAACGGGTCTTGGGCAGTTTCTCTCTAAATTCAATCACCTCGGGTCGGGCAATTGGACCAATCTCTTTGGCGACCCATTCTTTTAACTCATTCGCAAGTTCTTCGGAATGCTTAAAGCCCATCTTTAAGACAACATATGCCTTCGGCACATCACCCTTCACCTCATGGGGAATACCAATGACCGCTGCCTCGGCAACCGCTGGATGGGCAACCAATGCACTCTCCACCTCCGCAGTTCCTAAACGATGCCCGGCAACATTCAAGACCTCATCCGCCCGACCTCGGAACCAAAAATAACCGTCCTCATCAATCGTTGCCGAATCACCGGTAAGATAGACATTGGGAAAACGCGACCAGTAGACCTGCTTATACCTTTCCGGGTCCTTATAAAGTGTCCGTAGCATCGCTGGCCAGGGTTTGGTCAAAACTGCAAAACCATTCTCATTCGGTTTTATTGGTTGCCCATCCGAAGTATAGACCGCTGCGCCAAATCCTGGAAGGGGCTTGGTTGCCGAACCTGGTTTCAAGGGAGTAATCGGCAAGGGTGAGATGACAAAGTTTCCGGTCTCGGTCTGCCACCAGGTATCCATAATCGGACACCTCTCCTTTCCAATATTCTTATAATACCACCGCCATGCCTCCGGATTAATTGGTTCACCAACCGTTCCCAATAGCCTCAAAGAAGATAGGTCATATTGATTCGCCCATTTTTCACCATACCGCATATGGATCCGAATCGCAGTCGGTGAGGTATAAAGAATCGTCACCTTCTCTCTTTCAATTATCTTCCACCATCTTCCGGGGTCAGGATAGTCCGGGGCACCTTCATAGAGAATAGAGGTTGCACCAAGCATCAAAGGGGCATAAACAATATAACTGTGACCGGTGACCCAGCCAATATCGGCCGCGCACCACCAGATATCACTATCCTTTATGTCAAAGACATATTTTAAGGTAGTATAGGTTCCTACCGCATAACCACCATGGACATGCACAATCCCCTTTGGTTTACCGGTAGTCCCTGAGGTATAAAGGAGATAAAGAATGTCCTCCGCATCCATCTCTTCTGTGGCGCATTCTGCCGATTCCTTTTCCGTTATTTCCTTCCACCATAAATCCCTCCCCGGTTTCATATCTACCGCAATCTTTGCCCGGGGAAAAACGATAACCCTTTCAATCGTTGGGCATTCCCGAAGCGCCTCATCGGCATTAGATTTTAACGGAATCGCCTTACCTCTTCTAAAACCTGCGTCCGCTGTGATTAAGACCTTTGCCTCCGAATCTTGAATCCGATCTTTCAGTGCCATCGCGGAAAATCCGGAGAAGACAACCGAATGGATAGCACCAATCTTGGCACAGGCAAGCATTGCGATTGGTAACTGAGGAATCATCGGTAGATAGATTGTCACCCGGTCACCCTTTGTAACACCTAATCTTTTTAGGGCATTGGCAAGTCTATTCACCTCTTGATATAAGTCATAATATGTCCACCTTTCAATTTCACCCGGTTCACCTTCAAAGATATAGGCGACCTTATCCTTCCGATTTGTCTTGATGTGGCGGTCTAAGGCGTTATGGGCGATATTTATCTTTCCACCAATGAACCATTTCGCAAATGGCAGATTCCATTCTAAGACTCGCTCCCAAGGCTTAAACCATTCCAATTCCTTTGCCATTTCACTCCAGTACCAGTCCTGGTCTTCCGCGCGTTTCAGCAAGTCATCAAGGTCTTTTATTCCGTGCTTATCCATGAATTTCTTAATATTGCTATTCTCTACTATCTCCTTTGGTGGATAGTAGAATTTCTTCTCTTCAGCCATATTTCTCCTCCTATTTCTCTATCATCACGGTCGCATTTACACAACATAACATTTTAAGAAAAAATTGACAAAAGTCAACACAATACCCAGAGTTATTTTTAAGGCAAGAAAACCTCCAAAAGATGGTTTGCTCAGTAAAGGCATAGGGTATCCCATTGCAAAATAAGGATGGGTTTGATTTCGGACTGAGCCTCTCCTATCTCTTTAAGCCAGACGAATTCATCTCTCCCTTCCTCCTTAAACTCTGCTACCTTTCTCAATCCTTCAATAACCCGGCCTTTATTCTGGATTTTGAAGGTTGACTTTGAGAATAAGAATGGTTCACCGGTTGTTGTTCTAAACTTTATCGGTGGTCGTTCCTCTTCTGTCTCAAGAATCCGATACCAAATATGATTGAATAATGTGCTGTTTACTTTCAGGAAGATATCCATCGTTACCGGCGGACAATATCGCTTAACTTTCTGAAATTGCCTCTTGATAAATTTGATTATTCCCTCCTTCTCGGTTAGGGGATAAGAATAGACGCAACCGCTCATAATATATTTCCCATCAAGATATAAGAGGCGAGTAGCGAATATATCCCATTTGACGGTAAAGCGAGTTGCGGTCTTCTCCCTGACATCATATTCACCCCCTCTTAGAAGGTCTTTGAGTAAAAGTCCCTCCTCCGGAAAGACATCAAGGACTTCGTAGCGGCTGATAACCGCATTCTGCATCATCTCCAGGACCTTAAGTTCTATCGCATTTAATCGCTTATCTTCCCAGAATTCATCCTCGGCATCTTTCAGGTAGTCCCGGAATCTTTCCTTT
>JBBIHO010000071.1:0-8459 GCA_037446935.1 Caldifarciminota bacterium
GTATAATAGAAGAAAAAAGAGGGCGTTGACGACCATAAGCAGTTTGTCACTATCGCCACCTTTTTATAAAGATATTTCAGTGAAGCGCAACGCTTGCCGGGGCTCATTGACAGGAAGAGAAAATTTGATAGAATGTATCTTATGATTTTAGTTTATGGCGAACTTGCAGAAGGAAAGTTGCGGAAGTCGGCTTATGAGTTGAGTTGCCTGGCTTATTCCCTTTCGCAGGAGTTGCAAGAGGAGGTGGTTGCCTGTATTATTGGGAAGGCAAATAAGGAAGAGGTCTCTCATCTTGGGAAGTTCGGAGTTTGCGAAATCAACATTTGGGAAGACCCGGAACTGGTAAATTTTTCGCTTACTGCCTATTCATCAATTCTTGCCAACTTCATAGACCAAAGGAGACCTTCTCTCTGTCTCTTCCCTTATAGTTCTCAGGGAAAGGATTTGGTTCCTTATCTTGCGGCAAGATATTCTGCTCCCTTTCTTTCCGATATTGTCAGTTTAGAATTGAAGGAAGGTAAGTTTTTTGCTAAAAAGCCGGTCTTTGCCGGTAAGGTCTATCAGGAGTTGGCGGTTGCGATGAAATCTCCGCTCTTCTTCTCTATCCGACCAAAGGCTCTGTCGGTTGTGGAATGCGGGTATAAGGAGCCAAAAATTTTTAATATGCCGGTTTCGGAATTGGATTTGCGGGTAAAGGTGCGAGAGGTATTAAGGGAGATTGGGGAGATGGTGGAATTGACTGAGGCAGATATTATTGTCTCCGGCGGACGCGGGATGAAAGGAGCAGAAAACTTTAGGATGCTGGAAGAGTTGGCAAAGGTTCTGAAAGGGGCGGTTGGGGCATCAAGGGCGGCGGTTGATGCTGGATGGCGCGAGCACTCCTGTCAGGTAGGCCAGACTGGAAAGACAGTCGCACCAACTCTTTATATTGCCTGCGGAATCTCTGGTGCGGTGCAGCATCTTGTCGGGATGATAAATTCCCGTGTTATCGTAGCAATAAATAAGGACCCGGAGGCAAATATCTTTAAGGTGGCAGATTACGGAATTGTTGGTGATTTGTTTTCGGTCGTGCCACTTCTGACCGAAGAGTTTAAGAGGCTTTTGGTAGAATGAATGCAAATCTTCTCTTAAACTGTATTCAATGCGGACGGTGTTCGGGCGGATGTCCGGTGGCGATGAAATCGCCACTTAATGTCCGGAGGTTAATATACTCCTCTCTTCTCTTACGGACTTTGCCTGAGCCGGAAAAGAGCGGAATCTGGGAATGCACTACCTGCACCACTTGTAATCTCCGTTGCCCAAAATCTTGTGAACCATTAAATCTGATTTTAGAGATGCGTTCCGAGCTTGTGGAGAAGGGAAGGATTGAATCGTCAATTATTAAGGCATTAGAGAACACATTTCTCCACGGTAATCCATTCGGTAAGCCAAGAGAAAAGAGGAGCGAATGGCTTGCGGGTTCTTCGGTGCCGGTAAGGATTCTGGCGGAAGGAGAAGAGACGGATTATCTTCTATTTGTCTGTTGTATCAATGCCTATGACCCAAGATTACAACTGGTCACAAGAAGTTTGGTGAAGGTCTTATCTTCCTTAGGGATTGATTTTGGTATCTTAGGTTCTGAGGAGAGTTGTTGTGGTAGTGAGATAAAGCGGATGGGGGAGACCGGATTATTTTCCGAATTGCAGGAGATGAATAGGAAATCATTTGGGAGGCGAAAGATAAAAGGGATTATTACAATCTCTCCTCACTGCTATAATACATTGAAGAATGAATACGGGCTTTCTCTACCAGTCTATCATTGGACAAGTTTTCTCTTGGAGCGAATTGAGAAATTTCGGGGAAGGTTGGCAAAGATAGAAGAGGATGGTGTCTTTCACGACCCTTGCTTTCTTGGTAAGATAAATAAGCAATTTATGCCACCTCGCCAATTACTTTCAATGGTTTTAGGGGAGTTAAAGGAATTTGACCGTTCTTTTGAGAGCGCCCTCTGTTGCGAAGGCGGAGGTGGCAAGATGTGGATTGAATCAAAGGGAAAAGAGAGGTTAGCCGAGAAGAGGATTGATGAGGCACTTCTTTTGGGAGTGAAGAAGATTTATGTCGCCTGTCCCTTCTGCCTTTCTACCTTAGAGGATGCAGTAAAGGTGAAAGGGGAGGAGGAGAGGATTAAGATTGAAGATATTGCGGAACTTTTAGCAAGGGCATTTCTTTGATGAAAAGGCCCTTCTTTCTTGGTTTTCTCTTTGGTCTGTTTCTCTTCTTCGCCACTGCCCTTTTCCTTTATCACACCCTTTCAAAGGGAATACCCTCAATTGAGGATATTCGGCGATATCGCGCACCGCTTACGACAAAGGTCTTTGATATAAATGGGAAACTTATCTATGAGTTTGGGGAAGAGAAGCGGGTCTTTCTGCCATTGGAGGAGATTCCCCAATTTCTCCGGGATGCCTTTATTGCGGTTGAGGATAAGCGCTTTTGGACGCATTGGGGGATTGATGCGATTCGTCTATTGGGTGCCTTATTTTATAACTTAAAGAGTTTTTCCTTTCGCCAGGGGGCAAGCACCTTAACCCAGCAATTGGCAAGGAATGCCTTTCTCACTCCGGAAAGGAGTGTGCGAAGGAAATTAAAGGAGGCAATCTTAGCCTGCAAGTTGGAGATGGCGGAGACGAAGGAGGAGATCTTAGAGAGGTATTTAAATCAATTATATTTTGGGCATGGCGTTTATGGTTTGGAGGCAGCAGCGAACTTCTATTTTGAGAAGAAGGCAAAGGAACTCTCTTTAGCCGAAGGAGCACTCCTGGCAGCGATTGTTAAGGCACCTGAGATATATTCGCCATTTAAGAATCCGGATAAGGCACTGGCGAGGAGAAATCTCTTTTTGAAAGTCCTCTATAAACAGGGAAGGATAAGTAAGGAGGAATACGAAGAGGCGATAAATTCACCCCTTACGGGATTAAAAGGGAGGAAGATAGCGAATGAGGCACCTTATGCAATGGAGATGATAAGGCTTTATGTTGAGGATAAATATGGGCAGGAGTTTTTATACCGACGCGGGGCAAAGATTTATACGACTCTTGATTTGTCATTGCAAAGGGAAGCAAATATTGCCCTGGAGACGAAACTAAGGGAGATTGAAGAGACTTATAAATTTAAGAGAAAGAAGAAGGATTATGATGTGAGTCTTCGGGAAGGTCCGGCATATCTGCAGGGGGCATTATTGGCAATTGAGCCGAAGACCGGTTATATTAAGGCATTGGTTGGGGGAAGGGATTTTCGGCATAGTCAATTCAACCGGGTGACGCAGATGCTCCGGCAGGCAGGTTCGGCATTTAAGGTCTTCGTCTTCACTGCGGCGATTGATAATGGGTTCTTTCCTTCGGATATTGAATATGATGAGCCGGTGCGTATTCCAATTGTTGGGTTTCAAGAGCCTTATGAACCGAAGAATTATGACCACCGCTATATCGGAGCGATTAGTCTGAGAGAGGCATTAGCCCTTTCGCGGAATGTGATTTCGGTAAAACTCACCAAAAGTTTAGGACCAGAAAAGATAAGGGATTATGCTTATCGGCTGGGGATAAAAAGTCCTTTGCGGGCTTATATCTCACTTGCCCTCGGTTCTTCGGAGGTCTCGCTCTGGGATATGACTTTAAGTTTTTCCACCCTGGCAAATTATGGCCGGAGGGTTAAACCAATTTTGATAAAGAGGATTGAGACCGAGGAAGGAATCATTGAGGAGGCAGTCCCGGAAAGCCGGCAGGTAATTTCGCCGGCAGTCGCATATCTGGTTACGAGGATGATGGAGAGTGTTTTGGATGAGGGGACTGGCTATTTGGCAAGGCGCCTGGGATTTCAACGGAAGGCAGCGGGAAAGACCGGAACGACTGATGATTTTACCGATGCCTGGTTTATTGGCTTTACACCACAACTCTGTTGTGGGGTCTGGGTCGGTTTTGACCAGAAGAAGACCATCTTTCAAGGGGCAACCGGTGGGGTTGTTGCCTGTCCAATCTGGGCCGAGTTTATGAAGAAGGCACTTAAAGATTTACCGGAGGAGGAATTTATCCCCCCGGATAGCGTAATTACAAGAATGGTATGCAGAGAGACTGGGCTTTTAGCCAATCCCCGCTGTCCGAATCCGAAGGAAGAGTATTTTATCTTGGGAAGAGAACCAAAGGAGTGCGATAAGCATTAGTCTCTTTTATAAGATTTACAAAATCCTTTACTCGCACTTCGGACCCCAGCACTGGTGGCCCGGGGAGACGAAGTTAGAGATTATTGTTGGTGCGGTCTTAACCCAGAATACCTCCTGGAAGAATGTGGAGAAGGCAATCGGAAACTTAAAGAGGGAGAACCTCTTAGATATATTTAAGATTTATGAAGCGAAGAAGAGGGTTCTGGCACGGTTAATAAGACCGGCCGGTTATTATAATATTAAGGCGGAGCGATTGCAGGAATTGATAAGGTTTATTGTTGAAAGATACGAGGGGGATATTTTAAGATTAGAGCGTCGGCGAGGGGAGGATTTGCGAAAGGAGTTATTAGAAATAAAAGGGATTGGAAAAGAGACAGCAGATTCAATATTACTCTATGCCTTAAATAAGCCATTCTTTGTCGTTGATGCTTATACGAAAAGGGTTCTTAGGCGACATAATATTTTGCAGGGAGATGTTGACTACGATACTATCCAAAGTCTCTTTCATAATAATTTACCAAGGGATGTGAAACTTTATAATGAATTCCACGCCTTATTTGTGCGGTTGGGCAAGACCTATTGTAAAACTCGGCCCCATTGTGATAATTGTCCCTTAGAGAAGTTTAATTCCTCAATTTTAGTGGAGGGTTCTTTTTAATTCGTCCCAGCGCTTCCGCCATTGCTGGTAAGAGGGAATATCACGGATATTAATGGGGATGAGGTAGATATTCTTTTCCTTAAAGGGTAGAAACCACTTCTCACCATAATCAAAGGTGAACAGGAGATAACCCCGCGCATCCGGGAAAGTGGTTTGGATTATCTCTTTCAGTTCGGAGATTCGCATCTCAATCCTTTCCGGTGAGATGTAGTTATTATTATCTAATAATAAAAATGATTCGGCGTAAAGGAAGATTGTCGGTGTAGCCTTATCAAAGATTACCAGATGGGGAGTCTTATTGCCAAATTTTGGCTTTACCCTTAAATACCAATCGGGCATTGTGCCGACAAACTTCAATAGATAGATATAAGTCATTGCTAAGAGGTCTTCCTCGGAGAAGATGCGCATATTTTCCACCTCTTTCTTTAACTTGACGATTATCGGACCTTTCAGAAAATTATGGATTGCTTCCACAAAGGGATTCATATTGGTTTAATCTTCCGGTAGAAGATTGCCGCCTCTTCTTCATTTCTTGCCAAATGGTTTACCATCCGGTTTAAGCCGTCTCTTTTTAAGATATAATTGCCATTGCCAATAATTATCATACCATTGGAAAGCCAAACCTGGGCGACATTAGGGGTGATGACACTTTTATAAACGGGATTATCTTCTCCAAAGGGATGGGAGGTTTTTGGGTCAACTAAGAAGGATACGAGGACTAAGGGATAGGAGCGAAGGACGATGCGATAGGCAGGAGGTATATCTTCAAATGGCGGTAAGGGGGTGATTTCAACGATATTCTTTTCTAAGAAGAGACGCGAGAGGTTGTATTCCGGGGAGAAGCCCAATTTTTTCGCAATGACACCAATTCCAACATTCTGTGCCTTTATGTCCTTTTCCGATGGTTTTATTAGCCTCACCATCCGGATAAAGAAGGATGCCTTATCGTGGAGACGGAGGAGTTCCCGAAAGGCGATGAAGGTAAGGATGGATGCTAACCCTTTGTGACGCAAGGGCTTATCAACAACAATATTCCAGAGGACAATTGTTGCCTCCGGGGCATTTCTCTCAAGTTCACACTTTCCGACAATCCTCCCTTCAAGTTCTAAGAAGAAGCGGGCATCCCGGGGATTGATTTCGGAGATGACGCGAAAGATTCTATCCTGGAAAAAACCCTCCAGGATGCGGAGTTTATCCGAGGAGAGCCATTCAAATCTTGGTCCTAAGGGTTGGGGAGAGAAATAGAAGTCCCGCGGTAGGCGGGAAGGCGGAGAGATGATACGGGAGAGGGACCGCCAAAGGTAAGAAAGGAAGTGAGCCATTTCTATATTCTAACGGCAAAAGATTATTCTGTCAATACCCCTTATTTAAGAGAGAACTGCGGTTTGACTTTTTTGCAATTTTTAGTATAATCTCATCTAATTTAATTTAGGAGGAAAAATGACACAGCCGAAGATTATTACGAAGTTGCCGGGAAGTGCGGCACAGAAGATATTAAGAAAGGATAAGAAATATATCTCCCCCTCTTATACCCGTTCCTATCCGGCGGTGATTGAACAAGGGGAGGGTTGTTGGCTATGGGATGTTGACGGCAATAAGTTTTTAGATTTCAATGCCGGGATTGCGGTCTGTGCTACCGGACATTGTCATCCCGAGGTGGTGGAGGCGATTAAAAAACAGGCGGAAAAACTCCTCCATATCTCAGGGACTGACTATTACTATCCCCAGCAGGTGGAGTTAGCAGAAAAGTTAGCCGAGATTACACCCGGGGGAAAAAATAAGAGGGTATTCTTCTGTAATTCCGGCGCCGAGGCAACAGAAGGGGCTTTCAAATTAGCAAGGTATTATACAAAAAGGCCTTATGCGATTGCCTTCTTGGGTTCCTTCCATGGTCGGACGATGGGTGCCCTTTCTTTAACCGGAAGTAAACAGGTGCAGAAGAAGGGTTTCGGTCCTTTAGTCCCTGGGGTCTTTCATATACCTTTTGCCTATTGTTTCCGCTGTGCCTTCAAGTTGGAATATCCGGGTTGTGATTTCTATTGTGTAAAATATATTGAGGACGAACTTTTTAGGAAGGTCTGCCCACCAGAAGAGGTCTGTGCGATATTTGCCGAACCAATTTTAGGGGAAGGGGGATATGTTGTTCCGCCGGATGATTATTTCAAAAGGATTAAAGAGTTGTGCGATAAGTATGGCATCCTTTTGGTGATTGATGAGGTGCAGACGGGATTTGGCAGAACCGGGAAATTCTTTGCAATTGAGCATTACGAAGTAATGGCGGATATTTATTGTGTGGCAAAAGGAATTGCTTCTGGTATGCCAATCGGTGCCTTCATTTCCAAATCGTCAATTATGAAATGGGGGCCGGGTGCCCATGCCTCTACCTTTGGTGGTAATCCGGTCTCCTGCGTTGCTGCCATGGCAACAATTAAACTATTAGAGAATGGTCTGATTGAAAATGCGAAGAAGATTGGGAAATATCTTCTGAAAAATTTGGAAGAGATCCAGAGCCGATTTGAGGTTATCGGCGATGTGCGGGGAAAGGGGTTGATGATTGGGATTGAATTGGTTGAGGATTCTATCTCCAAGAAACCGATTCCGGAGAAGCGGGATGGGGTTGTCTATAAATGTTTTGAAAAGGGACTGATTTTGCAAGGTTGTGGGTTAACAAGCGTGAGATTCTCACCACCTTTAATTGTGACGAAGGAAGAGGCAGATTGTGCCCTCGGTATATTTGAGGAGACATTAAAGGAGGTCTTTAAGTAGAGGCAGGGAGAGCCACGAGAGGATTTTGGTAAGGCGCAATTTTTAGCGGAAGTAGATTTTAGGGGCAAAGTTTCTCAAATGGCATCTCCTCTGATAAACTTGCGAAATTAAAAATCTCAATTATAATTTTTATTGTGAAGAGGCTGGCGAAGTCCATGCGAAGTATGAAGTCTATTTTACTTGACCTCCGAATAAGGAGAGTGGCGGAGGCACTGAAGCGACAAATCCCCCCTTCCTTAGGGGAAAAAAAGGTTGGTCTCTTGGTTGGATTTTCTGGCGGGAAGGATTCAACTTTTTTGCTTTTTGCCCTTCATCTATTGCAAAAGAGATTTAATCTGAAACTCTACGCATTTCATCTGAATCATTTACTGAGAGGAGAAGAGGCGAAGCGGGACGAAAGATTTTGCCGCTCCTTCGCTCGCCGGTTGAAAATACCAATCAGTATTAAAAGGTATAATGTGAAGAGATTTGCCAAAAGAAAAAAGATTTCATTGGAAGAGGCAGGAAGGATTGCTCGGTATCGTTTCTTAGAAAGGATAAGAAAGGAGAAGAAATTGGACTTTATTGCCCTGGGCCATACCGCTACCGATAACTGTGAGACGATGCTTCTTTCGCTTGTGAGAGGAAAAGGGCTTTCCGGAATTGCCGGAATCCCAGAGAAGCGGGATTATATAATAAGACCCTTGATTGATATGAAAGGAGAGGAGGTTGAAGGGTTTTTAAGGGAGAATCATATCCCGTTTGTTTTCGATTCAACAAATCTCTCCCTAACCCAGCCGCGCAGTTATATCCGCCATCGGATTCTACCCAATCTCAAGAGGATTAATCCGAATTTGGAGG
>JBBIHO010000072.1:0-8428 GCA_037446935.1 Caldifarciminota bacterium
AAAGTTGTAGGTCCTTATCTTCTCCGCCCTTTCTCCCTGCCCAATCTGTCTTCTCCTTTCGGACAAAATCGCTTCTTCCCTTTTTCTCCTTTCCCTTTCTAAGAGACGAGCCTTAAGAATCTTCAGCGCCTTCTCTTTATTCTGGTGCTGGCTCCTTTCATCCTGACAACAGACGGTTATGCCGGAAGGCAGGTGGGTGATTCGGACCGCCGAATCGGTCATTTGAAGATGCTGGCCACCGTGACCACTTGCCCGGAAGACATCAATTTTTAAATCCTCGGGCAGGATTTTTACCTCAATCTCTTCTGGTTCGGGGAGGACAGCGACGGTTACAGTTGATGTGTGAATCCTCCCACTTGCCTCAGTGACCGGAACTCGCTGCACCCGATGGACACCTTGCTCGAAGCGGAGAAGGGAGTAGGCATCTTCTCCTTCTACGGCAAAGATTATCTCCTTAAAGCCCCCACGGTCAGAAGGGGTGGCAGAGAGAAGGGAATAGCGCAGCCCTTTCTTTTCAATAAATTTCACATACATCCGAAAGAGGTCATAAGAAAAGAGGGCAGCCTCTTCTCCCCCGGCAGCGGCACGGATTTCCATAATGCAGTTCTTCTTATAATAGGAACTCTCCGGTAGGAAGAAACGGATAATCGTTTGGAATAAGACCTCTTCCTCTTTTACCAATCGGGCCTTCTCACTCTCCACCATCTCCTGCCATTCCTTCTCGCCGCCCATTTTTTCTAATTCTAATATTTCCTTTCTGATGCGTTGTAGTCTCTCAAAATTGGCGAAGAGGTCTTTTATTGATTTATACTCTCGGGAGAGGAGGGCAAGACGAGTGGGGGAGGCGAGAACTTCCTTACTTACCAGTAATCTTTCCAATTCCGCCAATCTTTCCCGCAAGGGAGATAGTCTCTTTTCTAATTCGCTTATATCCATCTGCTTTGCAAAAAGATTAACCAAACTTTCTTTCCATCTCGTCCAAGAGATAAAGAAAGGTATCCCTCTTAGCACTTCCTACCTTTCGGTCATACTCATAAAATATAGAAAGTAATCTCTTTCCTTGACCGGGAGAGAAGGAATCCTCTTTTAAGAAAGGACCGTTTTCCTGCAGGAAGATGTGTCGGGAAAAGAGGAGAATAAACTCCTCAATGTGAAGAGAGAAATCGGGGGATGATTTTTTTTCTAAATTATTCTTCGCTTCCACCAATTCCCTTTCAATCTCTTTAATTAGACTCTCGTCCGCGGATTCGTTTAAGAATAAAAAGAGAGTCTTCTCCTTAACTAAATGACAAAGGAGAATTTCGTAGAAGCAAAGGAAGAAATCGTCAAAGAACTCGTGATTAAAGTTCTCTGTGATGAGAAGTCGATTTAAAACCTTCATCGTCCTTTCAATTAAGAAATGCTCTTCTTTTAGAATTTCCAATGCCCGCATCTATATTGCCATCACTCCGTAGACCTTGGCGTCCTGCACCATATTATCAATTAAACAGTATTCATTCGGTTGGTGGGCAGTTCCCTGGACCTTTCCCCAGACACCGACGGGAAAACCTCTCTTTCGGAAATGGGCGGCAACTGTGCCACCGCCAATCCCTTTCAAGAGAGCCTTTACCCCATAAACCTCCAAAATTGCCCTTTTCAATCTTCTCACAACAAGGGCTTTGGAGGAGGTCGCCGGAGCGCTCTCTCCCTCAAGAATCGTTTCAAACGAGACCTCACATCCGTGTTCTTTAGAAAAATCTTCCTTTAATTCATCCAGAACATCTTTAACCTCATTAGGGTGGATGTCCGGGAGGAGTCGGCAATCAAAATAGAATATATCTTCACCGGGGATGGTATTGATATTAGGGACATTACTCTCTCGCTTTGTGGGCTCAAATGTTGAATAAGGTGGCTTAAACAACCGATTCCTTTTCTTAAACCTTTTGTGTAACTCCGAATCGATCTGGCAGAGGAGGCGCGCACCCAGACGAGAGGCATTTAAACCCTCATCGGGGGTGGAGGCATGTGTCTGTCTCCCCCGCACAATAACCTTCAACCAAAGGATTGTCTTCTCAGCAATCTCAATTAAAGAACCTTCCTCATTTCCGGCATCCGGCACTAAAAAGAGGTCTTCCCTTCTAAATAGGGAGGGGGTAATTCCTAAGAGATGGCTTATTCCATACTTACTTCCCGTCTCTTCATCAGCAACGAAGAGGAGAGAGATCTCATACCGGGGTTTTAAGTTCAAATCCTTCAATGCCTTTAAGGCAAAGAGGGAGGCTATAAGTTCCTGATGATTATCTTCGGCTCCCCGGCCATAGATTCTTCCATCCTTCTCTACCCCGGTAAAGGGGTCGGTCTCCCAGAGAGAGAGATTTCCTGGTGGCACAACATCTAAGTGGGTTATTATCCAAAGGGTTTTACTGGAATCTCTCCCCGGATACCTTACCCGGATATTTGGTCGGATATCGGAAATCCGCTCGTCAAAGACATTATATTCTTCAAAGTCAAATCCCATATCTTGAAGGCGACCCTTTAAGAATAACGCCTTCTCCTTCTCACCTTTACCACCATTTTCCGGACCGATTGCTGGAATCTTAATTAGTTCCTTCTGGAGATCACACATCTCCCCGCGGAAGGATTCAATCTTTGAATATAATTTCTCCATAAGATATATTAACAGAGGATTTTAATAAATTCAAGACCTCGTTGACTTTTATTTTTTAACCAATAAAATGACCTATTATGAAGATAATAAAGTTTAAAGAAGGTGAAATCTTTGATATTGAACTGGCAGAGAGCCTTTTGGAGAAGAATCGGAGATTGGCTCTTGAGAATAAAGCCCTCCTTGATTCATTTGGGATTAAGGCGGTTGATGTTATGGGTTCAATCGGCTCCGGAAAGACGACCCTCTTATCAAAGATTATAAGAGAGTTAAAGAGAAGATATAAGATTGCGGCAATTGCTGGTGATTTGACAACAACTCTGGATGCCCAAATGCTGGCGAAGGCTGGGGCTTTGGTAGTCCAGGTGAATACCGGAAAGGAATGCCACCTTGATGCTAATCTAATCAAGCGGGCACTAAACGAACTCCCCTTAAAGAAGATAAACCTCATCTTTATTGAGAATGTTGGAAATCTTATATGCCCGGCGGAATTTCCCTTAGGAACGCATAAGAGAATTGTCGTCGTATCCTTTACCGAAGGTCCTTTTATGATAGTGAAGCACCCCTACATATTCTTGGAAGCAGATGTTGTAGTCTGTAATAAAGCAGATATGGCAAGGAAGATGAAGGTTAAGTTTGCCCATTTGCAAAGGCAACTCTTAAAGATAAAACCAGGGATTAAGGTCATAAGCACCTCAGCCCGCCAAGGGAAGGGGATAAAGGAAGTGATATCCGCCTTGGAGTTGTAATCCGAATAAGATGCACGAATTCATAACTGCCCAGTCAATAATTAAGAGGGTAAAGAGAATAATCAAGGAACATAATATAAAGAAGATTCATCGGATTGAAATTTCCGTTGGGGAATTGACATTCTTAGAACCAGAACAGTTCTCTTTCTGGATAAAGGAGGGGCTTAATGAGATAGCGGGTAGGGTAGAGGTTGAGATAGAGGTTATCCCATTAAAGATAAGGTGTGAAAGTTGTGGCTATACTGGTAGCATAGAAACTAAAGATGACCCAACCTTTCTAAGAGCACTCCCCATCTTTGCTTGCCCAAACTGCCAAGATTTTAAGATTGAGGTTATCGCGGGAAAGGAATGTCACTTAAAGACGATGGAAGTGGACTAAAGAAACAGAGATGAAGAATCGGAGGCGAATATTGACAGTAAAGAATTATTAAATATAATGATTTATGAATACTTATGAATGTGTGATAATTGTGCCCTCAAAATTCTCAGATGAGGATTTGACGAGGCTCACCAGTGAATTCCAATCCCTTTTTGTCTCCTGCGGGACATCACCTCCAGAGGTGGTCAAACTGGAAAAGAAGAGGTTTTCTCATCCAATAAAAAAGAAGAAGGATGGCTATTACATAATATTGAAATTCGGAGCTTCTCCCGAAGCCCTAAAGAGAATTGAGGAGAATATCCGGCATAATGAGATGATATTGAGAAGTAGTTTTCTTAGGAGGTGAAATGGCAGATTTAAGACTCGGGAATCTTAATTATGTTGTCTTGATTGGCAGGGCAACCCAGGAACCGGAACTACGCTATACCCCAAAAGGGACACCAATCTGCAATTTCCGCATTGCGGTGGACGAGAATATTAAAGAGAAAGATACCGGGGAATGGAAGAAGGTGACAAGTTTTTTCAATGTGGTTGCCTTCAGCCGAGGTGCTGAGATATGCGGTGAGCGTCTCAAAAAGGGGAGTGCGGTTCTCATTGAAGGAAGGTTAAGGAGTCGGGATTGGACCGACCAGCAGGAAGTGAAGAGGTATACCGTAGAAATTATTGCTCGCCGGGTGCAAATCTTGGATAAAGTGGCATTACCTGCGGAAACACCATCCGCTACCGAAGAGATAGAAATTCCGGACGAAAATTTGGACGACCTGCCGTTTTGATGCCCTCTAACCATCGGTGAACGCGGATTCCATTTACCGGTTCACAGATATCGCCACCCGTTTCGTTAATTACCTAACGTTTTATGTCAAACGATATGACATACTTCACCGATAAATCTTAGACAATCTTTGGAGTATGCTTCTCTTTTATCCTTTCCTAATCCAACAAATTATTATTAATGAAGTAATGGCAAATCCCAAAGGAAGAAGTGGCAGCGGTTTTCCGGAAGATAGGAATGAGTTTGTGGAGATATACAATAATTCCCAAGATACCTTCAATCTATTGGGCTGGCGCATATCGGACTTTGATGCCCGGGATACAATCTGTGCCTGGCAGGATACCACAATCCTTTTAAGATACCCCTCCCTTAAAATAAGGACAACCATCCTGCCACCAAAGAGATATGCCCTAATCTTAGACCCGGAATATACCCAGGGGGAAATGGCGAATATGTTATGCCCTACAATTTACCAGACGACTTAATCGTTTTTACGATAGGTAATACGACTATTGGGAATGAGTTAGCAATGAATGATTCTTTGGTCCTTTATTCGCCGGATTCCTCTCTCATCTCAACCTTCTCTTATCCCAAAAATACAAAGGACGGCTTTTCATTGGAAAGGGTCAATCCGGAAAGTGGGGATAGTATAGAGAATTGGATTGAATGTTTAGATACTTCTGGCTCAACACCCGGATTTGAAAACTCATCTCTCACTTACTGCGACCCAAGGATTTTCAATCTATTTGTGTTAAAGGATGATAGTCAGATTAAGATATCGGTCTTCTTATCAAATCCCTATTATGCCGACTGTGGAAGGTGGGAAATACAATTCAAAATAGATGGTAGGGAGATTGGAGAAATAGAAGGTTTTGGTCTTGCACCCAGAAGCGAAACCTCTCTCACCTTCTTCTTCTCTCCCATTCCTTCCGGGCGGAGGGAGATTACTGCAAGGCTATATTGTGCAAAAGATCGGGATACAACCAATAACCTTTTGGTAACCTATTTCACCGACTTAAGAGAAGGAGAGGTTATACTGCTACCTGAGGTTTTTAGCCCAGACAATGACGGGAAGGACGATTATCTTACAATCTCTTGCTTTTTTGAGGATGGGAGTGATTTAACGATTGATGTCTATTCTCTCAGCGGTCGGAAGGTGAAGAGGATTTATAAGGGAAGGTCCGAAAGGAATATGCAACTCCTCTGGGATGGGAGGGATGAGCATGGGAGCAGTTTACAAAGGGGGATATACATACTCTCATTTGAATATAAAAAGAATGGGAAGGGGAAATTTATAAAAAGGAGTTGTGTGTTAGCGGGGAGAAGTCGGTAAGAGGCTTTTGAAATGTGCGAATCTTCGTCGGGTAGTGCCCGAAGCGTATCCAAAAGACCCGGGGTCAATTCTTCGCCATCGGTTATGCGGTAGATTGCTGATTGGACCAATGCTACATCCTGACCGGCGATTCTCTTTTTCTTCAAGATTTCCGTAATCTGCCGTAAATCGGAATCATCGGTTAAAGGTCCGAGATTATAATCAGTAGCAGAAGGATTTCCCCTCCTCCTTTGCACACCAAATGCCGGAATGATATAAACCCTCTCATTAGAATAGGCAGTAATTGGGAGGTTCTTCACAATTATCATATCCTTCTTATCTTTATCCGATGATAGAAAGAATAGACCACTATTAAGGGTATCTCCTTTTTCATTGGTGCCGTTTTTTAATTTTATCCGTAACTCCAAAGTGAAGGTAGCAGAAGGACTATATAAGGTATCACTGCTTCTTATTCCGATGAGTTCAATTTCGGAATTGAGGGAAAATTGTTGGCCAGAAGGTTTATAATCTTCCTTGGGGAGGAGGTAATCACAACTGGCGAAGAGCATGGGGAGAATGAGAAACAGCATCATTTTTAACCACGGGTGCGGAGCCTTCTTTTCGTCTAAGGTATTCATTTGCTTTCTGGGGGATATTTTGCTTCAATGATACTCTTCATGCCACCCCGGATATTAAACTCCCCACGCACCAGACAGTATTTTGGTGAACAGGCA
This sequence comes from Caldifarciminota bacterium, assembly GCA_037446935.1. Classification (GTDB taxonomy): domain Bacteria; phylum Hydrothermota; class Tepidihabitantia; order Tepidihabitantales; family JBDRVQ01; genus JBBIHO01. The sequence continues at coordinate 6,591 of JBBIHO010000072.1, forward strand.
GCAACGAAGTCGGCGAGGATACGATTTACCGCATTCTCATAGAAGATTCCTAAATTCCGAAACCCTAAGATATAATATTTGAGGGAGCGGAGTTCGCAACAATATTTATCTGGTATATACTTAATTGTAATCTTGCCAAAATCGGGCAGGTGGGTGCGGGGACAGATTGAAGTATATTCTGGGATTTCAATCGTAATCTCATAATTGGAAAACTGGGAAGGGAAGGTCTCAATCTTTGGCAGTTTCTCTTTTAATCCAGCGCGGGCATGTTTAGCGGTATATCTTTTTCTCATTAATATGCTCCTTTTCCTCTTAAAATTACCCAGAAGGTTTTGAGGAATATATAGATGTCAAGCGAAAGCGACCAGTTTTTCACATAATATTCATCCAGCAAAAATCTCTCTTCAAAGGATAAGTCTGCCCGGCCGGAGATTTGCCAGAGACCGGTAATCCCTGGTTTGACACTGGTTATGATATCAAAATATCTTCCCGCATGCGCCAACTCCTCCGGTAGATAAGGGCGGGGACCGATTAAAGACATATCACCATTAAAGAGATTTAAGAACTGGGGCAATTCGTCAAGACTGGTTCGTCTCAGAAATCTTCCCACCTTTGTTATCCGTTTCGCATCGCCCCTTATCTCTCTTACCTCCTTGCCACTCGCCTTGATGAAATTTCGGGACACCATTTCATCCCACCTTTCCTTTCCATCCGATTTCTCCTTCGCCGGCGTCATCGTTCGGAACTTACACAGATAGAACCGTTTCCCGCCAAAGCCGACCCTTTCCTGCTTAAAGAAGACCGGACCCCGACTGGTCAACTTCACAAGAAGCGCGATTAAGAAGAAGAAAGGCAAGAATAATAAAAAGAGAATACCGGCGACGAAGATTTCTAAGGCTCGTTTCAAAAATAAATTCACCGGCCGTAAGAGATTATATTTAAGTCGGATGAAGAGGAGAGTGCCGATTCTTTCAATCTCTACCTCATAAGTGGAGAAGAATGGCTCACCAGTAAAGAGAAAGACCTCTTTTACCTTTGGCGGCGAATAGGGTAATAAGTCCTCAGGTTTTATCTCCGGCTTAGCGATTATCACCGCGGCATTAGTTGTTTCAAATGACTTCCTCTCATCTTGCAGGTTGCGGTTTAATAAAACAACACCCGTTCCTTTAAAATGGAGTAATTCTCGTCGCACCTTTTCTATCAACTCTTCACTACCAGTTAAGAGAAAAGTCCTTCGCCAAAGTCCGGCGCGATAAAGAAATGATTTTAAGACCCACCTTTCGCCGGGGATTAAAATTAAAGAGAGAAGATATGCGGCAATGATTATGAAGCGGGAAAAACCACCAAGGCGAGTGATGAAGGCAAAGCCTAAGACCGCAAGGAAGAATATGGAAAGCCCCCGCCATACCCTTCGTAATTCTTCCTCCGGTGAATAGAGCCTTGTATATAATCCCTCATAAATGAAGATAAAGATAAAGAGGAGGAGGAAATAGTAGCGGGTAGAAAATATTGAAAAAGGGAAGGTGTAGGAGAGATGGAAAAAGCCGGGCAGAAGCTCCTTGCGTAAGATAAAGGCGAAGAAGAAAGAGGCGGATAATAGAAGGATATCTCCGATAAGAAAGATAAAGAGAGACAAGACCTTACTTAACATAAATTTGTCCTATTTTAACCTTAAAAGAGAGATGCGTCAAGGGTGCGCTTTTCATCAAAAATAATCTTCCCAAGCGAGTCCTTTGAAAAAATAGGGAATCCTCCTTATAAAGATATTAAAAATTTAAGGAGGAGTATTTACAATGAAAGACAGACAAGAAACGATTAAAGCAAACGCCCCGAAATAT
>JBBIHO010000073.1:0-4147 GCA_037446935.1 Caldifarciminota bacterium
ATCCCTTTGAAAGACCAAATGTCCCGAGCATTATCCTTCTTTTTGTCTCTTCGCCAAATCCTTCACCGCGTGTCTTTTCATATAAGGATGTTAATTCATCGGTGGTTATCCGGTATCCGTATCGCACACCATCGTATCTTGCTAAATTGGATGATGCCTCCGCGGATGCAATCAGATGGTAGGCGGCGACTGAATAAGGAATGTGTGGTAGGGAGACCCTTTTAACCTCTTTTGCCAGATTTGCTAATTCTCTAATCGCCTCCTCTAAGACATCTCTCATCTCCTCATCCAGGTCTTCCGGCAAGAGTTCGTCTGCGATACCAATCTTTAAGTCAGAAAGAGAGCCGGTTAGAGGATAATATTCACCTTTTGGGATAGGAGCGGAAGTTGAATCTTTTGGGTCGTAGCCGGCAATTGCTGAGAGGATAACGGCGCAATCCTCAACACTTTTGGCAATTGGTCCGATTGTATCCAGGGAGGAGGCAAAGGCAACTAAGCCAAATCTGGAAACCCGACCATAAGTTGGCTTTAAGCCACATAATCCGCAGAAGGCGGCTGGCTGTCTGATGGAACCGCCGGTATCCGAACCAAGGGCAGCAATCGCCCCGCCATATTTCACAACCGCAGCACTGCCACCCGAAGAACCACCCGGAACCCTTTCCAAATCAACCGGATTTTTTACCGGACCAAAATAGGATGTCTCATTGGAAGAACCCATTGCAAATTCGTCTAAGTTTGTCTTGCCTAAGATTATCGCCTCCTTTAATCTCTTAATCACTGTCGCATCATAAGGGGAGATGAAATTGGACAATATCTTAGAACCGCAGGTTAGGGGTTTATCTTTTACTGCGATGTTATCTTTGATGGCGAGCGGAATCCCAAGGAGGGGATGATTGGCGTTTCTCTCATTGTCCGCTGCGATTGCCCTCTCTCTTGCCTCTTCTAAGAAGAGGGTTATATAACCATTTATCTCCTTTGCGGTTTCAATTCTCTTCGCTACCGTTTCAAAAATCTCCCGATAGGTGAGTTCTCCCTTTTTGACGAGGTTTTGCAATTCATTTATTGTAAGGTTAAAAATCTCCTTCATTCTTTAATCTTCGGCACGCAAAAATAACCTTCAAAAAAATTGGGGAGCCTCTTTAGAAATTCTGGTGGGAATTTTATCTCCTGATGAATCGCTTCTTCTTCTTTGCGGCGGAAGCAAGAGGAAATTGGGAAAGTGGGGACCGATTTTTGACCGAGGTGTTTAATTGTCTGGAAGTATTCAATTATCTTTGGGAGGGAGGAGGCAATCCTCTCTTTCGCCTCTTTTTTTAGATGAAGCCGGGCTAACCTTGCTAATTTATCAATATCAATCTCAATCATCTCACCTGAGGATTTGGCGCTGGACCTCAATTATCTCAATCAGTTGCGCGATATATTTTCCCAGGAAGGGAATGGAGACAAATCTTCGCAAGAGAATGAGGAGGATTCCGAATATGATGGTCATTCCGATGGCAAATCCTAATCCCCGGCCAATGCCCGCGAGAAAATTAATGAAAAAGACCTTTCTTCGGCTCCTTAGATAACCGTAAAGGTCTTTAAAACCAAACAGGTCATTATCCCGATCGTCACTCATATCATCTTTGTCCCATTGATAAATAGTTCAAACCGGCATTTTAAGAAGTCCGCGGCGTGGCGGGAGATGAGCATCCGGGAGAGGAAGATTTCAAAATATTCCATAACCGAAGCGGTCTTGGTATCAATCTTTAAGTTTAATACGATTCTTCTTCTTTTCGCATCACAAGTGAGTGAGGACTCTTTCACCGCATAATTTACCCGGTCGTGGATATCAAATTTTATCTGGTCCGGATTCCGCACCCGGGAGGAATGGACATCCGATTTGTCCGCTAAGATGAGTGCGGCGGCGATATGGGAGACAGGATTTCCGGTCTCCTCATGGTGATTTCCCAATGCGGAGACAATCTTACCGATTTCCGAAAAGGACATCTTCAACCTTCTTAAAATGTTTAGGGTCAAAAGGGCACCGGTCTCCTCGTGCCTTTCCCGATTGATTAGATTTCCGATATCGTGCAGGAAACCGGCAATTGCTGCCAGTTCTGCATCCCGTTTTGGGAATTTAAGGGCTAATAGAATCTCCCTTGCCCTTTTGGCAACAAGCCGACTGTGCCGAAGACCGTGTTCGGTATAACCAATCGTGGCAAGTTGGTCATCCGCTCCCTTCAAATATTCCAAGACCTCTCGGTCCTTTTCAATATCTTTCAGTCTTACCATCCTGTTATAATAACCAAATATTTCGCCTCGTCAATAATTATGGAACCACAAGGCGAAAAATGGCAGGGCATTATGGCGCGAAGTCTTTTGTTCTGCGTTCTCGTTTCGGCAGGACTACCTGATAATTATCCTCTTCAATTTCTCATCCTTCAATTTTATAAAATAAACTCCACTTCCCAGTCGGACGGGACTTTTTATTCGTTCCCCGACAATATTGAAGATTTTTACCTCCGGGGTAGACACGAGACCCTTCGGAAATAGTATAGGACCTTCACCCCTTTTATATCCCTCTTTTTCCTCTTCCATACCGCTCGTTGATTTATATAATCTTATCTTAACTGATAAATCAACACCGTTGCCAATCCGCTCGTCATTGGCGAAGATAAGATAATACGGTCTATCGGTCGGAAAGATGAAGGAGGTATCCAACTGGGTTATATCCTCGGAGGTGAGGAATGCCCGGAATTGTTCACCCGCTTGGTAGCGATAGAAGTTTAAGGAATCGCAAATAAAGAAATCAACATCCCCGGGAGTCTTGTCTTTCGCAAAATGGCTATGATCATCAGGATGGATTCCCCATATTACTTCATTTATAACCCGGATAGCAATCTCAACCTTATACCGCTGGAGTGGCGATTGGGGAAATGTATCCGGCTCAATTCTTAAAGTTGGCATACCACCGGAAAGAACGAAGGTATTTCGGTAAGAGGTATTGGGCATTGCCCTCGTAATCACCCTGGTGAATGGGATATTCCCCAAATCACTTTCCACTGCCACATCGTAATCATTCGTATCCCCCAGGGTAAACCTTGCCTTTCCCTCTCGGTCTGCGTATTGAAAGGCGACAAACCAGTTGACCGGCTGATGACCACCATATACCAAAACCCTGGCGCCATCAACCGGGATACTATCGCGGTCAAGAACCTCTACAGTTAAGGAACAGTAGGGGCTGTATCTTTCACTCACCGTCCACCAATAGCCATCTCCTCGCCAATTACAAGCTGCTGCCAGATTCCACCAGGCTGGGTCATATCTTATAGTATCATTTATCATTTTATTAACCGGCTCCCACTGGACCCATCTCCTTTCGTAAAATTCATTCCAGCAGTGATTATTACCGTATGCCCTGGTGTGAACACAGGGGATTAAAGCGGCGCGGGCTACCGCTGGTGCTAAGATTCCCCACTCGGTGCAGGTTCCATGATGCTGGGTATAGATTTGAACCGGTTGATAGGTTCTCCTCTGCGGTGAGCGGAATTCCATAACCCTTCTTAACCAGTTATTTAAGGCACCAATCGCGCCATTATCTGCGGTATCATTCCTTAAAGAATTCCATAAGGTCCTCACTCCCAAAAGATAATCCTTCAAAGGCGGGTAGGTGGCATCTGCATTATAAAAGAGATAACCGCGCCAGAATTTTCCCCGAGGTGGTGGCGTTGGGTCTCCGCTCAAAGAATCAACATAGGTAGAGATTTCCCTTGAAATCTTCGGATGTAAGATGAACCAGTAATAGATCTCCTTTGGCTGCTCGCAAATGAAGATTGATTCCCCAACCGCTGCCCGATACCGCACCGTAGAATAGTAGGCAGTGTCAGAATAAGGAGTCCCGTAATCAACAACCTCTACATAATCTAAAAGGGAATCATTCTTATAGATATATCTCACATTTTCGGTTAAGACCTCGGAATAGAAATCCGAAGAAGCGAGAATCTGTGGAGGGATATGGGCTATCTGAAAGCAAATTTCATCAACAAAGGGATGGGAAGAAGATAAGATTATGTTGGCATAAAGGTTTTGCCTCTCAACACTCAATCGTCTGAGATTATCGGCAAGTTCCGAAGCGAGCCAAGAAGGTGCCCTCCTCACTGCCTCT
>JBBIHO010000073.1:4161-8400 GCA_037446935.1 Caldifarciminota bacterium
GGGAGATAGACCGCAAGACTCTCTATCGGGTCATCAAAAGAGATATAAAATCTTGCCTCCTCCGGTATGATTCTCCTCACCTTTGCCGAATCAATAAGTTCCCATCCACCAAAGAGAAAGAAGGGAGTGAAAAGAAAGAATACCCTCTTCATCTCTCCTCCTGGCATCGTCTAAGGTCCCTGAGAATTATTTAACGATTAGAAATCTCGCTCGTTTTATCCTGCCGTCAAATTCCGCAATCGCATAATAAACACCAGCCGGTAATCTCTGCGGAATCCCTTCCTGGGCAAGACCGGGTAGTCTCTTCTCCCTTATTGTCACAATCCGCCTCCCCTGGATATCGTAAATATTCAGACGCAATATCCCTTCCCTTTGGATAGTATAAGTTAAGTAAGATGTGCCTCTTCTTAGATTGGGAAGAATCGCAAATTGAAAGGGTCGCCCATCATAATTCTCTTTAATATCAACGCCCACTCGCCTTGCTGTGAACCGGACGAATCTCTCTTCACCTCTCACGAATCTTCTCTGCCCTCTCTCCCAGACATAGAGGAGGACGAAGTTATCAGTTATCACTGTGCGATAGGCATTTGTCGTTTCTATAAGAACGCTATCAACTCGGAAGGGAAGGAGAAAAATTGGATGTCGTCCATAGGAGACACTGCTGAATCCCAAACAGGCAGAATCGTAGTTAGCACGCACCGTTAGAACAAATGTATCCCTAACCTCTCCCTTATGGGTCTGGAAGGTAAAAGAGTAGAGAGGTTCTTTGATACTATCTATCCGCACATTACAGGCTGGGTCACCATAAAAGGCAACATTATTCTTATCGTAGTCCAATCCTGAAGGGTCGGTCCCCGGAGTGTTATTTATCCGGTCAAAGATTAGCGCCTGATTATTAAGATAAAAGGATTGTGCGTGATTATAAGTATTTTGTAGACAATGGAAATAACTGGGAAGACCCCAGAGCATATAGCCATACCAGGTGGTCACGATATAACCGGTCATCTGAATCGCACCGCCAGAATGGAACCAGGCTAATACCATACAGTTCATATCCAAAACCTGCCCAATCAGACAATTCCCGACCGCAAAATAAACCTTCGGATTGGGAGAGTTTATATCCCTATCTGGACCGGAATAAGGGTCACCATAAACCCTACCGGAGTGAGAACGGAAATAACCTTCCAAACCAGGAGAAGGATAATGCAACTGCCATTCGTTCACATTAGTATGACCGCTGGTAACAAATATATCAACCGGACCACTCACCCTTGGATATCCCGGAACCGTTTCGTTTATACCATTATTCAGGTAATTTACTAAAAGTGTGCACCTATCGGTTGGGCATCGCTCTGGCCAAACCGTATCAAGGAATTGCCCGTTGGGGAATTCAAATCTTATCCGATTATAAACTGCTTCATAAGTCCTGATTCCCTGTCTCACCCATTCACCCCAGGTGCCGTTTGTGCCACCGAGAGAGGTTCTTATTCTCAGGCTATCAAACCTCACGACCCTTAAGGCATCATCTGCATTATAACCGGTTATAATTCCCCAGACCGCATCGCCATAAGGGTCGGAATCTAATTCCCTTGTCAACTGGTGAATTGTCTGCACGAATGATTGATTAACCTCAGAAACCGGTTGACCAACAAAACAGATATATTCAGGAAAATAAGAAGCAAGCGCCGGAATAACCTCTCGGACATTAGAAGACCAACGGAATACTTCGCCCGAATGCTTAATCTGTAAGGAGTCAACAACCCTTCGCCATTCTGGGTTGTTATAGGTTGCCTCACTCACCACCACTGCGTAGCGGTAACCAAAGGAGATAGAGACAAAAATAAATAATAACAAAAACCGCTTCATATATACCTCCATAGATTTATCCTAAATAATTTTCCTAAGATGTCAAGCCTTCTCCTCTTGATAACTCCATTTACTTTGAAATTATCGCAAATAAGGGGGTGTGGCTATACCTTTCCGACCATTGAGCCACCTCCTTAATTTTGCCGATTCCCACCTTTGCAGACGAATCCTTTTGGTCTCCGCCTCCTGGAGAAAAACATAATTGTTCTAAAAATCTTCTCCCCATCTCTAAAAATGCTCTATGCAATAGAAAGATTCCTAAAAAATCAATCCCGTTAGAAATCTCAATGCCCTTATGATTTTCTCCGCTATTACAACAAACTTATACTCCTCTATAATTTCTAACAAAGAGTTCCTTTGCCTGATAAGAACTACGAGCAAGGGGAGCAGAAAAAAATCCCTTAAATCCCATCTCCTTTCCTATGTTATTCAACCTGTGAAACTCCTCCTCGGTATAAAATTTTGCAACCGGTGGGTGAGACCTCGTTGGTGGTAGATATTGGCCAATTGTTACAATATCCACCTCACATTCCCTTAAATCCCTTAAGGTTGAAATAATCTCTTCCCAGCTCTCGCCCAAGCCAACCATTAGACCACTTTTGGTAATTATCTTCCCTTCTTCTTTTATATATCTCAAAAGGGAAAGCGACCTTGCATAGCCCGCCCTTTTATCGCGAATCCTTTTCGTAAGGGATTCTGTTGTCTCCAAATTATGGCCGATCACATCCGGTCTTACTGCAATCACCTTATTTAGGCTATCTATTTTCCCCAAGAAGTCAGGTATGAGCAATTCAATAATGGAATCAAAATTATTTTCCCTTATTGCCTTAACTGTCTCCGCAAAATGTCCTGCCCCGCCATCTTCCAAATCATCTCTCGTAACTGATGTGATAATAACATAATTTAAGCCCAATCTCTTAATCGCCGACGCCACTCTAATTGGCTCTTCTTTATCAACCTCTTTTGGTTTGCCTCTTTCCACAGAACAGAATCGGCATCTTCTTGTGCAGACCCGACCCAAAATCATAAAGGTTGCGGTCTTTTTATCAAAACACTCCCCGATATTTGGACAGCGTGCTTCCTCACAGACGGTATTGAGATTTAATAATCTCAATGTTTTTAGAACCGAGGAATAGTTTCTACCTCCGGGCAGGCGAACCTTTAACCAATCGGGTTTCATTTACCCCCATTTAATCCTTATCGCCTTCTTCGGGCATTTATAATAGCACTCTAAACATCGGATGCAGTCCGGATGTTGCGGAATCCTTTCCCAGGGGATAGCAGTCGGACAGACCTTTTCGCATATCCCACAACCGGTGCAGATATCTGGTGAATTTCTTAAATGAAAGATACTCAGCGGATTTGTTAGAGAATAGATTGCCCCAATCGGACACATCGCCCGACAAAATGGTCTCTTGCTCGCAATGAAATTTATTAAGAAGAATCCCAAAATAAAGAGTTTAAAATAGAAGAAACTACCAACCATTGCCTTTAAGTAATTTTCCGGGTCCCAGAGGACTAAGGGGATTCCTGCCTCTAATGTCCCAGCCGGGCATATCTTACAAAACCAAGGCTCGGTTGTCCAATAAACCAAAAGAATCGCAAAGATAATAAGGAAGAAGTATTTTAAGTAATTGGTTGGGAGTTTTATATTTATTACTGGGATTTTATTAAGGATAAATCCAAGAAAAATGGCAAGAGGCAATCCGATATAAATCCCCAACTCAAACCTCACCCGCCCGAAAAGATAGCCAACCGTTATGCCAAAAATTATCCCGAAAAGATTTATGAAATTGGGAAGTTGCCACTTAAATGATTTAATCTGATAGAAAAGGTCTTGGAATAATCCAAAGGGACAAATCCAACCGCAGGGCATCCTGCCAACAAAAGCGGCAATTAAGATGATGAAGCCTAATGGATAAAGTGGTAGGAGATGGAGGGCGATAAAGTGTTGGAAGGCACCAAGGGGACAAGAGAATAAAGCAGTCGGTGTGCTCCAGCAGTGGAGGATTGGTTGCAGGAATCCTTTAAGAAATCCGGTATAGATGAGATTCTTCTCAAAGAAACCGAAGATATAGAGATTGAGTAAAATTAAGGATATAACCTGTCCCCAGCGGTATGGTCTCATCCCAATCCCATACAAGAGAGGCAGAGGAGAGAGCCTGCCTTAAATACCTCAAGAAAGGCGAGATTGAGCAACCCGATAACCAAAAGAAAGACCCCTAAGAAGAGAAGGATTAAAAACCATAACCACCGCATATTCACCCTCCAACCAGCCTTAGAACCGAAGCAAAAGAACGGACTTTATCCCGAAGAAAGGCGGTTCATAACGGCAGACGCCCCCGGAACAGACAAGCCCACCTTTCTCCTTGC
>JBBIHO010000074.1:0-5411 GCA_037446935.1 Caldifarciminota bacterium
TGTGAACAATGTGGCTATCCTCTTCCCCTTGAAAAAAAGGATAAGGGATTTATAATTGGAATATGGACTGGATGGAGAAGATAAAAGAAGCACCTGCAACCCCGGGTGTCTATATCTTCAAGGATAAGAAGGGAAAGGCTTTGTATATTGGAAAGGCACGGAATCTCAAAGAACGACTAAAATCTTATATTCTTTCCCCGGTTTCACAAAAGATTCAGATGATTCTCAGGCGGGCGCAGGATTTAGATTTTATTATTACCGATTCCGAAACAGCGGCATTGGTCTTAGAAGATAATTTAATTAAGATAAATAAACCAAGATATAATGTCCGGCTGAAGGACGATAAGAAGTTCCCTTATCTTAAAATAACGGTTCAGGATTTATACCCGAGGATTTATCCGACAAGGAACTTAAAACCGGATGGTTCAATCCTCTTTGGTCCTTATACCTCAGCAAAATCATTGAAGACCGCATTGAAGGCGGTGAAGAAGGTATTTAAGTTGCGGACCTGTTCAAAAAAACTTCCCCTTCCTTTACCAGAAAGACCCTGTCTTAATTTCCAACTCTCCCGCTGCTTAGGTCCCTGCCAGGGGAATATCCCAAAGGACCTCTATCAAGAGAGGGTAAAGCAGGTGATTGCCTTCCTTTCTGGTAAGTCCGATTTCTTGGAGCGGGAGATTGAGAGAAAGATGTGGGAGGAAGCAAGGTCTGAGAGATTTGAAAGGGCTGCATTATTAAGAGACCAGTTGTTCGCCCTGCGGGAAATCCAAAAGGAGAGGTCGGTTCTGACCAGAGACCGAAAGAGTCAGGATTTTATTGGTATCGCTTGCGAAGGGAAGACCTCCTGTGCGGTAATCTTCCGGTTACGAGAGGGGAAACTTATATCCAAGGAAGAATATCTCTTCTCTACAGATAAAGAGACTTCCCAAGAGGAGATTATTGAGACCATCCTCCGCTCCATTTATACCCATACCTATGACCTACCCGATACAATCTTCATTCCGGTTCCAGTTTCCGAACCTCAGACATTTTCCGCATTCATTTTGGAGAAGCGGAAGAAACTACTTAAGATTAAGGTGGCAAAGAGGGGTGAAAAGAAGAGACTTCTCAAATTAGCGACCCAGAATGCAGAGGTTAAACTATTAGATGTCCTGCCAAAGAAGAAAGTTCCTCTATCCAATCAGGAGTTGGCAAAATACTTGAATCTTTCCCGAGTTCCAATGCGGATTGAGGGGGTTGATATATCAAATATCTCTGGGAAATATGCCACTGGTTCTATCATCACATTCTTTGGAGAGCGACCGCAGAGAGAAAATTACCGGAGGTTTAAGATTAAGACTACTGCCTCGCCCAACGACTATGCAATGATGGAGGAGGTCTTAAGGCGAAGGGCAAAAAGGATAGTTGAGGAAGGGAGACCTTTACCGGACCTGGTCTTGGTTGATGGCGGAAAAGGACATCTCGGGGTTGCCTTGAAGGTCTATTCCGAGTTTAATAAGGAGATTCCAGTTTTGGCATTTGCGAAAAGGACCGATACCCTTTATTTCTATGATGGGAGAGAGATTTCAATTCCCGCTCATTCCAGCGCCTTGAAATTATTAAAAAGAATCAGGGGCGCCGCTCATAATTTTGCTATCAAATACCATAAGAAGTTGCGTAGTTCCGCAGTAAAGAAGTCGATCTTGGATGAAATAGAAGGAATTGGTGAGAAGCGGAAGATTCTTCTTTTAAGGTATTTTGGCAGTTTAGAGCGGTTAAAGGGGGCAAGTATTGAAGATATTGCCAAGGTGAAAGGGATTGGCTCACAACTTGCCGCGAAGATATACGAATTTTTACATAGATAAACCCTTACCCCTTCTCAGGAGAACGAAGATTCAAATATCAAGTACTTTTTGAATTTTAATTCTTATTTAGCGCTCAATGCTGCTCCGAGGGCACCGACAATCTGGGGTTCCTCTGGGATAAGTATCTCCCGTCTTAATCTCTTTTTTAGAAGGGAAGCGATACACTGATTTTTGGCTACCCCGCCGGCAAAGACAATCTCTTCGGCAAAGCCAATATTACCCAATAGTGCCATAATCCGATTGACTATCGCCTGGTGGATGCCCAAGGCGATACTTTTTGGGTCTTCGCCCCGGGAGATGAGGGAAATGACTTCGGATTCGGCAAAGACGGTGCACATTGAATTGATGGTTAGAGAACTTTTTGCCTTTAAGGACTCTTCCCCAAATTTTTCAATCGGGTAGCCGAGGGTCTGCGCCATCACCTCTAAGAACCTTCCGGTTCCGGCAGCACAGCGGTCGTTCATCAGAAAATCTAAGACCTTTCCCTGATTAACCCGAATCACCTTGCTGTCCTGTCCGCCGATATCAATTATGGTTTGGCACTTAGGAAAGAGGAAAGTGGCACCTAAGGCGTAGGCTTTAATCTCGGTAATCACCGGACATTCTAATTCGGCACGGATACTGTGCCTTCCATAACCAGTAGCGATAATTTTATCATATGGATAGTGGCGAAGTAATTCTTTGGTGCGACCGCAGGGGTCGGTTCCGGTATCAATAATTTGATAGTGAAGTATTCGGTTATCCTCAAGGATGACAATCTTTATCGTCCGGGAACCGATGTCAATGCCGGCGGTCTTACACATCGTGCGGGAACGTAGCGACCGTATTTCTCCCTCCTATGATAACCTCTCTAAAAATGCCTCAATCCTTGTCCGCAACTGTCCAATATCTTCTTCGGAGTAGTCGGTTTCAATTTTCAGGGCAGGGACATTTATTCGCTTTAAGGCGGCATCAACCCGAATCGCCTCCACATTGTAGCCGTGGCAGTATTGGAGGATATATTGAATGACGCCGTGGATATTATAATCTTTTACCCGTTTGGTGATTCCTTCAATCCGTTCCTTATTGGGAGTGAAGCAGGCACAATTTATCTTCAGATACCGGTCAGCAATCGCAGTCATTTGGGAAGTGAGGTCTTTTGTGGTTTCGTCAACTAAGTTTTCAAAATAGCGGCTACCAGTGCAGGTCTCATCCGCAACTACCGCTGCCCCCGCATTCTCAATGAGATAGTGGACCTTCCAGTTGCCCATCACCGCCGGACAGCCCGAGACCATTATCCTCTTCACACCTTTGGGAAATGGCGAGATACCCTTTTTCACTCTCTCTTCTAATTCGGAGTTTAGTTGGTTGAGATTTTTGGTAAAGCGAACCGGTTCATCAATGAGCGCCGCCTGCATTACGACTAAGGCATCGAGTCCGGAGATTGGTGGTGGGTCGGCAATCCGTAATTCCTGTAGCCTTTGCAACGCCCTTCGCTTCTCATTCATAATCTTAATCCCTTCGGCTAAATTTTCACTATTTATCTTCTTTCCGGAAAGTTCCTCCATTTTTTCCTTAAATTCTTCTACTGCCTGCCGCCACAATTTGATATCTATATCCTCTTTCTTCTGAGGAACTTCCATCACATGGAAATTGACCATCTCAGATAGAATTTCCCATGTCTTCTTCTTCGCATCACAGGTCGTCTCTCCGACCGCCATACTCTTAATCGGGGCATAGGGGCAGGTTTTGGAGAAGGCTAATCCTAAGGTTGATTTGATGAGGGGGCAGATATCCCGAGGAAACATCTTTTCGGCATAAGGAACAGAAAATTGGGTCCCGCCACAAAGGGCAATCGGAATGAGCGAGGCCGCAATTGCTATCTCTTCTGGGACATAGATGCAGAAGGTCCCGATAATCTTTTTCCCCTTTGCTTTAGCATCAAGCAATTCAACGATTCTGCCGCCGTGCGATTCGTGGAGGACATTATCAAAGTATTTCATCGTTTGGGGACGAAAAGTCTGAGCACTGACGGTCTCTTGAAAGGTTCGGTTAATTGTCTTCAGAAGCTCATTGTGGAGCTCAACATCCAATTTTAATTCTTGCCATATCTTTTCGTACTGGTTCATTTTTCCTCCTTTTTGTGAATAAGGGACACTCCATCATCCCTACGGTTTCTGTTAAATTTTGTAAATTTTTTGGGTTTAAATTAATGTAAGGGTGAGGAAATTTTCTTTTGGGCGCACGGCCCAAGATGGAGAGATTCATCGCCTCCTCACCCCTTCATAAGATAATCCTTGGCGCATTTATTTGCCAATTATGGAGAGTATCCGGCTCAGAGTTGATTTCAAATCCTTCCGGGGACAGATTAAGTCAACGAAGCCGTGCTCAAGTAAAAACTCTGATTTCTGAAAGCCTTCCGGTAATTTCTCTTTTATTGTCTCCGCAATCACCCTCGGACCGGTGAAACCGAGAAGTGCCCCTGGTTCGGCAATTATTATGTCGCCCAAGGAGGCAAAGGAAGCCATCACCCCAGCATAACAGGGATTGACTAAGACTGAGATATAGGGAATTTTTGCTTTCGCAAGGAGGGCAAGATGGGCAGCGGTATTTGCCATTTGCATTAGGGAAAAGATCCCTTCCTGCATCCGCGCGCCGCCGGAGGTGGCAACAATTATTAAGGGCAATCTCTCTTCCAATGATAGTTTTATTGAGCGGGTCACCTTTTCGCCGACAACGACTCCCATACTGCCGCCCATAAAACTGAAGTCCATTGCCCCAAAGATGATATCTTTATTATCTATTTTACCTTTGGTATAGAGATAGGCTTCTTTTAAGCCAGACTTCTCTTCGGACTCAGCCAATTTTTCTTTGTATTGGGGAAAGTTGAGGGGGTCTTTTGATGTGAGGTTTTGGGAAAGGGGAATGGAATTTTCCCCATTATCCAGGATTATTGAGAAATATTTTCGGGCGCTAATCCGAAAGTGATAGGCGCAGCGGGTGCAGACATAGAGATTCTTTTCAATTGTTCTCTTGAACAATATCTCGCCGCACCCATCACATTTTAACCATAAGCCATCAGGATAATCTGCCCGTTTCTCTGGTTTAGAGAGTTTCATTCTTCATGAATTATCTCGCCGGTAAATGTATAAATCTCGGTCTCCTTCTCCTTCCAGGCAAATGGCTCTAAACCGGCTTTTAGGCAGGTGTGGAGAAGAAATTGCTCCCGATTCCAGTTATTTTCGGTTGCCACCTGTGGCAAGAGAAGGCCAGAATTCCTCCCTTTTCTTATATAAATTCCATCCCGACCGACTGCAATCTCTTTCGGGTCGCGAATCTTCCTCAAAGGCGAAAGGACGGTAATTTCAATCTTAATATCTTTAAGTTCTTCGGGGCGAACTGGCGGAAAGCGGGGGTCTTCGGTTGATGAATTTATCGCCATCGTGCTTACCGCTTGATATAAAGGTTCCACCCCTTGAATATAACCGATACATCCCCGCAATTCTCCTTTCTTCTTTAAGGTGACAAATACCCCCCGCCTCTCCTTTAATCTTTCACTTCCCGGGGTAAATTTCGGAATTGGCTCGC
>JBBIHO010000074.1:5449-8370 GCA_037446935.1 Caldifarciminota bacterium
CAATAATTCTCTCTTCTCCTCGGCGGTAAGCCCTTCCTTGTTTCTCTCCGAACGCTCGCTTGTGGGATAGAAGACGAAGGAGGAATAGCCAACGCAGTAGCCACCTTTTATTCCCATAACCTCATTGGAATTTGTCCATTTCAGGAGTTTCACGCCGCGAACCCCCAATTCCTTTAAGGTTAAGAGGAGACAGACAACAGGAAATCCACCGCAGGCCTCTGCCTTTCTCTCTCTCAGGGCATCGTATAATCCCTTTGGGTCAAATTTTTCAATATAGGCAAGGGTTCTCTTATCGGATGCTAAACACTCTTCATAGGAATATCCGTGATAGAGGTCGGTTGATGCTAAAAGGAGGACATCCTTATCCTTTATACAATTTGCTAAGGCGATAGAGAAACTCTTACACTCTTCCCAGGTGGGAAAGAGCATCATTATCGGTAGGATTTTGAAATCCTTCAAGACAACCTGCAGGAAGGGAATTTGAACCTCTAAGGAGTGTTCAGCATTATGAACGGAAGGGAGTTCTTTTGAAAACGAACTCCTTTTCATAATCTCTCGGCTCAACTCCTCATCAACATCTATTTCACCAAGTGGGGTTTGCCATTTCCCTTTTGGGAAAAGGGCAAAACCGGTAAAATGAGCACTATGGGAAGGTCCAAGAAGGACCACTGTTTTATAATCCCAACCGGTGAGACACTTATAGGCATAAGCAGCAACACCACCGGAGAATTGATATCCAGCATGGGGGACGATTATCCCCCTTGGTTTTTCTTCAATAACTGGTGGTGCGCCCTTTGCTAAAAATTCCGTTATTAATTCCCTTAACTCCCTTTCTTCTCCGGGATAGAACTGCCCGGCAACACAGGGCTTTCGCATATTTGCCTCCTCAGCAATAATAAGGACAGCAATTAAAGAGAGGAGAAGAGGTATCGTGCGACACCGTAGTGCTTTCCTCATTCCTTTAATTGCTGTAATTATTGCTCATCCCTTCAAGATTTTCGCCAAGTGGTTCTTGGCTTCTTTGAAGTCGGGGTCCAATTCTAAGGAATGGCGATACATCTCCTGTGCCTTATCCTTTTCGTTCCTCATCTCAAAAATGAGTCCTAAGGTATAAAGGGCACGGGCATCCGGTTTAATCTTTAATGCCGCCTCTAAGAACTTCTCTGCCTCCTCATAATTTTTGGAAAGAAAATAGAACTGGGCCTCTTCCATAAGTTCCCGAAAGCGTTCTTCCAAAGACTTCCCTTCTTTTTTCATACTAAAAGCCCGCTACCATGTCATTATAATTTGCTCACCTTCTCCAAATTCTCGTACTTGCCCAAAAGGACGAGGATATCATTCTCTTCTATCTCATCATCGGCCCCCGGGGCGATGATAATATTCTCTTCAAAGTCTGGAACACCGTTTTCCCGGAAGAATGTCCTCTTCCTTCTTATAGCAATGACCGAGACATGATAGTCCCGCCGGAGGTGGATATCGCGCAGAGGACGTCCCCAAAAATTCTTGGGGGCAACAACCTCCATAACTGAATAGTCCGGGGAAACTTCAATAATATCAAAAATCCGGGGTGAGGAAAAAGAACTGGCGAGTCGTAAGGCGGTATCCTTCTCCGGATTGATAATCTTCGTTGCCCCTAACTTTTCCAAAATTTTTCCGTGAATTGGCATAATCTCTTTAACGATTATTTCCTTTACGCCCAATTCTTTTAAGAGCATCGTGATGAGAATTGAGGATTCAATATTCTGTCCCACGGAGAGGATGGCACAATCAACATCGCCAATCCCCGCATCCCTCAATGCCTTCTCATCAGTGCCGTCCATCACAAAGGCACCAGAGGCGATTTCTGCGAATTCGTTCACCCTTTCTTCGTTTCGATCAACGACTATTACTTCAAATCCCTTTTCAATAAGGGCGCGAGCAATCTGGGAACCAAAACGCCCTAATCCAATTACCGCAAAGGTCTTAGCCATATAGAAATAAGATTACTTGAAAAGGGGATAAAGTCAAGGGGTTGACTTTTGTCATGATTTCTATTATCATATCCTATGGTCCAAATAATTCTTTTCCTTTTTAGTACCGCGGGTTTTGAATTTACCGGGCTTCCTGGTAATGCCCGGGAAGCGGCATTAGCCAATACTCTCCCTTCACCATTTTTCAAAAGTATCCCCTCCAATCCGGCAGGGATTTTAATAGAGGGAAGGCTTTTTAATCTGAATTATATCAACTACCTGGCGGGCATTCAATACGGTTCCCTTGCCGCGGTAAATAGTAAAAGAGATATCGGTTATTCTACAAATCTCTTCTATTTCACCTCAGGTTCTCTCGTGCGGACCGATGAGGAAGGCAAAAGGATTGGCAACTTCTCATTCTCTTCATTTTCCTTATCACTATCCGCTGCCAGGAAGGTTATAGCCCCTATTTCTATCGGTGGGAGTCTCAAATTCCTTCATAGCAGATGTGATACCTTCAACTCCTCTGGTATGGCAGTGGATGTTGGGGTTCTTTTCGCTCCGGCGCGGGCAAAGGTTGGATTTCTCTTAAAAAACCTCGGCTGGCAATTTAGCCCCTTTTATAAAGAGAAGGATAGATTCCCTACTACCTTCCGAGGAGAAGCCGGCTATCTCATTTTTGATGCCCTTTTTATAAACTTAGGGTTGGAGAAATTTGCTGACGAGCCATTAAATTTTAATTTCGGTGCTGAGGCGAGTGTGAAGGATATCCTATTCCTCCGGGGCAGTTATTCTTCATTAAAGGATGACTTAAAGACCGGGAGTGGTAGTGATATATTTGCCAATTTTGCCTTAGGGCTCTCGGTTAAGAAGGATCCCCTCCGTTTAGACTATTCCTTCTCTCCCTTCCTCAATTTAGGAAATGCCCATTTCTTTTCGCTCTTCTTTTTGAGGTAAAAGAGAAATCACTAA
>JBBIHO010000075.1:0-4155 GCA_037446935.1 Caldifarciminota bacterium
TTTGGGATATAGAGTTTGTTTCCCAATACCTTTTGATAACCTCGCCTCTTGCCTTTACGGGGTCCATATGGTATAATTCACCGTAACTTATTTCCATAAGGCCTCATTTCCCCTAAGATCTCTTTAGGGTGGTAGCTATGGCTATTACACCTTTTCGCCTCTTGATTTTTATAATTTCTTAGGTAAATTTATTAGATGGGTAGAAAGATGGGAAACGGTGACTCCCCTCAGGCAAGAAGGAAGCGGGTGATTCTTCTTGCATCCCCTCTCTTTCTTCTCTCCCTTTGCTTTGCCACTATCTCATTTAAGGGAAACCTTCAGGTGCGGGCTGATTATTCCTTTTACTATTTGACAGATACCACTCCCTATATTGAGATATTCTATGAGATTCCCCGTGGTAGTTTGATTTTTGTTAAAGACCACTCTTCCTTTCGCGCCAGTTATCAGGTTGGAATCTTCACTTCTCCCGGTAAGCGGGAACTCTCTTTCTTCCATAAGGTCCGAAAGGATGTGAGGTTGGAGACATTTGAGGAAACAAGGGATGAAAAGGGCAAGGTGTGCGATAGCCTCCTCCTTTCCCTTCCAGCCAATACATCCCGTATCCTCCTCGTCTTTGAGGACCTCAACTCTGACCGTTCCGCCTCCGCGGACTTCCTCCTGAAAGAGAAGAGACCTCTCTTTCTTATGAAAGGTAGAAGGGTCACTTTTGACGGGAACTTCTCCTGGGAGGATACCATCTCC
The DNA here is from genome assembly GCA_037446935.1 of Caldifarciminota bacterium. Classification (GTDB taxonomy): domain Bacteria; phylum Hydrothermota; class Tepidihabitantia; order Tepidihabitantales; family JBDRVQ01; genus JBBIHO01. Next base: position 742 of record JBBIHO010000075.1, read on the forward strand.
TTTTATCTCCCTTTGGAGTCTTTAGGTCCCCTCACCCTCTCAATCATCATAAAGAAAGGGGATAAAAGGGTCTTTACCACTTTTAAGAAATGGCGAATAGCGGACACCTCTTCCCGGGAAATCTTCTCTCTCCCTTTGACGGAGATTCCTGAGATAGTCTATGATACATCTGCTCACTATACCCTTTCCCTCACCCTTACCGGCAAGAAAGGCGCCATTACGAAAAAGGATTTCCAAATCTTTGTTAATGTCTCCCCTTATCTTTCGGATAAGGAGTGGGCAAGGAAGGTATCTTTATTATTCCCAATCGCCACCGAGGAGGAGATGAGAAACCTGAGAGGATTAAGCAAGGAAGAGAGGAAGTCTGCTTGGGAAAGATTCTGGGTGGGTCACAACGAGAAGGAAGAAGATTATTTTGCGAAGGTTGACTACTGCCTGAAAAATTTCTCCGGTGGGGATAAGGGGTTGCTTTCGGACCGGGCAAAGATTTACTTAAAATATGGACCTCCGGATGCAATAGAAGAATATCCCTATGAGACCAATCGGAAGCCTCATTATATATGGCGATACTATGACTTAGGACTTACTTTTCTCTTCGTTGATTTCCGGGGAGTGGGAGAGTATAAACTGGTAAAAGATTTTGAAGAGGAGCGATAGGTCTGATGAAGGGCGTCCACCTTCTCATCGTTGGAATTCTCCTCATCCCTCTGGGAGGAACCCAATCACTTCCTTTGAAAAATTTCTTTTGCGATTATGCGGTCTTCTGGATAAGAGATACCTTAAACTTTGTTGAATTCTATTATTCTGTCCCTTATTCCTTCTTCGCCTTTGAAACACTACGCACGAGTGAGACCTTATCTTCGCAATTCCATCTCAATCTCGCCATCCATTCAAATTTAAGGGAGACACTAGCAACACCCTATCAGAGCACGAAGGTGATACGCATCTTAAAGGGTATCCCGCTTGAAAATCTGGCGCGATTGGAAGGAATTGGTTTCTACCAGGGAGCAGGAAGATTTCCTTTCAAACTTACCATCTCCCAAGCCACAAAGACCTTCACCTTCTCCGCTCACAGCGTGCGGGAGTTAAAAGCGACCGACACACTCTTCTCCCCTGACTTCCGGACCACACCCGCCATCTCTTCTATCCTCTTCGCCTCCTATTTAGGTCCGGACAGTCTCAAGGGGTTATTCTATCGGAATGGCTATTACTTCACCCCTAATCCCTCACGCCGGTTTACGAAAGATGATAAATTTGTCTATGTCTATCTTGAGGTCTATAACCTTTCATCGGACACATCTTCTTATGAAGTGACCTATACGATTAAGGGAGAGTCTCAGGAGTGGATTCTATGTCAGAAAAGGGAGAAGGCAAGGAAGAGAAACTTTGTTCTACCCTTCTCTTTTCCAGTGGCGGGAATGGCGGATGGTAAATATAAACTATCAGTAACCGTTGAAGATTTATCTCTTCGCGAACGGGCAAAGAGGGAGAAGGAATTTATAATCGCCTCGCTACCTTATGAAGAAATATCTCGGATTCAAACGCCACTGGACACCGTCCTGGAAGATGCCTTCTTTCTGATTGCGACGGAAAAGGAGAAGATGAGTTATAAAAAATTACCAGAAGAGGATAAAAGAACCTACCTTGCCCAATACTTCAAAAGGAAAGAGTATTTCACTTCCGGAGAAGAGAACCTATCGGAGATAAGAGAGCGATTGGCTTATGTGGAGAAAAATTTTGGTAAGAGGCGAAGGGCCAGTGACCGGGCAAGAATCGTTATGAAATATGGCATACCCCCGGAGATAGAGGTCCATTCCTTTAAGGAGAATGTGCCTTATCACGAACACTGGCGATATCCGGATAAGAACTATCACTTTATATTTATGACGATAAAAGGCGAGCAAGAACCAATCCTCCTCTGGTCTAATGTGCCGAAGGAAAGGAATTATCCGGGATGGGAGAGATATATTGACCCGGATGAATATGAGGAGTTGCGTTAATGTTCACATCGTGCGGGAGCAAAATGCGACCGAACTATTTAATTAAATTCTCCCCCTATTCAATCCTTCCCTTTCTTTCAACCATTGGTCCTTTATCATCTGGGGAGGTGGTGATTGTCAAAGACCGGACCGGTGAGGATATGGGTTCTGTTGTCTCAATGACCGAGGAGGAAGAGGTCGGGATTATACTCCGAAAGGCACTGGATGCGGATCTGGTGAAGTGCGATGAATTAAAGGCAATGGGTGAGAAGTCAGTCTCCATCTTCCAGGAGATAAGAAAAGAGAAGAAATTACCGATAAAATTAATTGACCACCATATCCGCTGGGATAAGAAGAAACTCACCTTTTATATCATCGCCCACCAGAAATTTGATTGGGAGGAATTTGAATCCCTCCTCTCCCAGAGGATTCCGATAAAGGTGCGGATTAAAGAAGTGAACCCCCGTCTCTATGCCAGCCTCCTCAAAGGAATTGGAAAATGCGGAAGGGAGATATGTTGCGTGAAGTTCCGCGAAAACCTACCCCGGGTCTCACTCAGAACTGCCCGATTGCAAAACCTCTTCATCCCAACCGAGCGGATTTCCGGTATCTGTGGCCGGCTCATCTGTTGCCTCGCCTATGAAGAAGAGATTTACCAGGAGGCATTTTCCCGCTACCCTCCTTTCGGCTCAATCGTCAAAACAAGATATGGCAAGGGTGAAGTTGTTGGTATTGATATCTTCCACGAAAGGGTCCATATTCGCCTCTTCGCCAAACAAGGTGGCAAACCTCCGGAGCGAGAGGTCTCTGTCTCCTTAAAAGAAATCTCTGGGAAAGATGAAGACGCCAAACCGGGTAGCACTGAAAAATAAGCGGCGGAACATTCGCCCGGTCCTTATCGGCGAAGGTCTGCCAACAAAGGTGAACGCCAATATCGGAACATCCCCGGAGGCATCTTCACTAAAAGAGGAATTGAAAAAACTTGCGGTAGCGATTGCTGCTGGCGCGGATACCGTTATGGATTTATCAACCGGTGGCGATATTGATGAAATAAGGCGCGCCCTGCTTGCGGAATCTCGCGTCCCCTTGGGAACCGTGCCCATCTATCAGGCATTTGATGAGGCAAAGAGGCAGGGGAAGTCTTTTTTAGACCTCACTCCCCAAGAGATTTTAAGGGTATTTGAGAAACACTTTTCCGATGGGGTAGATTTCGCTACCGTCCACTGCGGGATAAATAAGAAGAGTATCGCAAGTCTCAATCGCAAAAAACGCCTCACAGGTATCGTCTCGCGTGGTGGTGCATTGGTTGTGGAATGGATGCGTTACAATCGGAAAGAGAATCCGCTTTATGAATACTTCCCAGAAATTGTGGCGATGGCTAAGGAATATGGTGTCTGCCTCTCCTTAGGTGATGGTCTGCGACCCGGTTCAATTT
>JBBIHO010000075.1:4165-8312 GCA_037446935.1 Caldifarciminota bacterium
CCCAGATAATGGAACTTTTAGTCCTCGGCGAATTGGTCGCCTATTGTCGCGATAAAGGTGTCCACTGTATGGTTGAAGGACCAGGCCATATCCCCCTCTCTCAGATTCAAATTAATGTCCTCCTAGAGAAGGTCATTTGCGATGGTGCACCTTTCTATGTCTTAGGTCCGCTCGTGACTGATGTCGCCTGCGGCTATGACCACATCACCGCCGCGATTGGCGGGGCACTTGCCGGCTACTACGGTGCGGACTTCCTCTGTTATGTGACAAGGGCGGAACATCTCAGACTACCAACCATAGAAGATGTGCGCGAGGGAGTGATTGCCACAAAGATTGCTGCCCATGCCGCGGACATTGCCAAGGGAATAAAAGGGGCACGCTCCTGGGATGACCGTGTCTCCCGGATGCGGGCAAAACTTGATTTCCTGCGGATGATTGAAAACTCAATTGACCCGGCGCGGGCAAGAGAGATATTTGAGCGAATAAGAACCAAAAGGGAGGGTGTTTGCACAATGTGTGGCGAATATTGTCCGCTTGCGCGGTCAAAAAAGATACTTAAGAGATGAGAAGGCCTTATACCCTTTTTGTTCCGGGTCCCGTAGAAATGGCTAAGGAGACCCTCGCCCAACTCCAATTGCCCCTCCTTTATCACCGGGAAGAAAGGTTTGCGAAAATTATTGAAGAGATAACCTCCCTCCTCAGAAAGGTCCTCTTCACCAAGGGGAAAATCTTTATCCTCACCGCCTCCGGCACCGGGGCAATGGAGGCATGTGTCCAAAATTTAATCTCCCGGTATGAGAAGACGATGGTAATCACTTATGGGGTATTTGGTAAAAGATGGTGCGAATTACTCTGGCGCTACGGCGCCTATGTTGACGAAGTGGCATTCCCTTTTGGAACCTCCCCGCCCTTAGAAGAGATTGAAAGACGCCTGAGGACCAACGATGAGATAAGAACTGTCTTTACCACCTTAACCGAAACCTCCACTGGAATGCTTGCCAACATTAAGGCAATCGGGAAGATATGCCACGATAATGCCCGCACCTTAATTGTGGATGCGATTTCTGGTCTTGGGGCAGATGAGTTTTATTGTGACGACTGGAATGTTGATGTTGTATGTGGTGCCTCGCAAAAGGCACTCGCTTCTCCCCCGGGAGTCTCCTTTGTGGCAGTTAATGAAAAGGCTTACGAACTGGTGAAGAAGGCGAAGAGCCCTCGCTATTATTTTGACTTCCGCCTCTATGAGAGATTCGGCGCCGAGTCCCAAACCCCTTTCACCCCAGCGATTTTAACCTTCTATGCCTTCCGCTATGCCATTAAGCGGGCATTGCGCCTTGGAATGAGAAATTTATGGCATCGCCATAAGAAACGAGCCAACACCTTTCGGAAGAAACTGAAGGGTGTTGAATACCTACCAGATGCCCCCTCTAATGCCCTGACCGTTATCAAATGCCCGCCGGGAAAGAATGGGACAAAAATTATTGAAGGGATAAAGGAGAGGCACAAAATCCTTCTTGCCGATGGCCAGGGACAATTAAAAGGTAAGATTATCCGTATCGGACACATTGGGCAGATCAAGGAAAGAGACCTCACCCGAATCGCAGAAATTCTTAATCACTATCTCAAACAATAATTATGCCTTCCCTCAGGGAAAAGGTTAAAAGATTGACTACCATCCTCGCTCAATATAAAAAGGTCATCTGTGCCCTTTCCGGCGGAGTTGACTCAACCCTCCTTTTGAAATTTGCCATAGATACCTTAGGCAAAGAGCAAGTCTTAGCGGTCACCTTTGTTTCCCCGACCTACTCCATATCGGAAATAAAAGAGGTTCAAAGGATAATCAAAACCCTGAAGCCAAACCATCTCTTCCTTCTGACTGACGAACTATCAGATAAAAACTTTGTCCGGAATTCACCCCAGAGATGCTATTTTTGTAAAAGGTCTGCCTATCAAACACTTTTGGCGATAAAAGAAAAATACAAGTTTTCGGCAATCATTGAGGGAACAAATGCGGATGATGTGAAAGATTACCGCCCAGGCCGAAAGGCAATCAGAGAGTTAAATATCAAGAGTCCACTTCTTGCCGCTGGGCTCAATAAAACGGATATCAGGACTCTTGCCCGGCGCTTCTCCCTCCCTAACCGAGATAAACCCCCAAACCCTTGTCTTGCCTCCCGGATTCCCTTCTTTCAGAAGATTACCGAAGAAGAGTTGGCAAGGGTGGAAAAGGGAGAGGCAATCCTAAAAAGATGCGGGCTCTCTCTCTTCCGACTACGGAGTGAGGTGAAGACCGCCCGCATTGAGACGAAGGAAGAAGAGATGGCGCGAATCCTTGCCAAAAGGAAGGTGATTGTGAAGGAATTAAAAGGGTTGGGATATCGCTATATCACATTAGACTTGGAAGGCTATCTGCCAAGCGGTTTGCGATGGAAAAGGAACTGAGAAGAATCCTTCGGGCAATAAGAAGCGGTAAGATGAGTATTAGGGATGGCTTAGAAAGATTGAAATCGCTCCCTTTCATCAATTTGGGTCATACAAAAATTGATACCCACCGTTCCCTCCGCAGAGGTATCGGAGAAGTGATCTACGGTGCCGGAAAGAAGAAGGAGGAGATATTCTCAATCACCCAAGCGCTTGCGAAAGCCGGGGAAGATGTGATTATTACCCGATTGAAAGAAGAATGGGGAAAGGAGTTAGAAGCAAATTTTGGCGGCAGATATTTCCCCCAGGCAAAAATCTTTGCCTTAGGAAGATTTCCCAAGTTCAAATTAAATAAGCGACCGATTCCCATCATTACCGCCGGCACATCCGACATTCCAGTAGCCGAAGAGGCGGCAGTATTTTTAGAACTCTTGGGGCATCGGGTAAAAAGGATTTATGATATTGGCGTTGCCGGTATCCACCGCACCTTACATTACCTCAAGGATATCAGAAAGGGAGAGATTATCATCGTCGTTGCCGGTATGGAGGGGGCATTGGCAAGTGTCATCTCTGGCCTGGTGGCAAAACCGGTGATTGCGGTTCCGACATCTATCGGTTACGGGGCAAATTTCTCCGGTCTCTCTGCCCTTTTAACAATGCTCTCCTCTTGCTCCCCGGGTATTGCGGTGGTAAATATTGACAACGGCTTCGGTGCCGCCTATTTCGCCCACCTCATAACAAACCGCTAATGATTCTCTTATGCGCATCCTCTACTTTGATTTAATCTCCGGTATCTCCGGAGATATGATTATCTCTTCCCTCCTTGACCTCGGGAATCCCTTTAAGACCTTAAAGAAAGAGATTGCGAAATTGCACCTCCCCCTAACCCTTGGATTAAAGAAGGTTCGCCGGGGTGAGATCAAAGGTTCCTATTTTGTAACAAAGAAGAAAGGGAGCGGACATTTCCGGGTAAAGAGCCCGCAGGAGTTCTTAAATATTATCAAAAAGGCAAGATTGAAGAGAGATATAAAGGAGAAGGCAGAAGAGATTCTCCTCCGTATCTTCAAGGCAGAGGCAAAAGTCCATGGAGAGCCGGTTTCAAAAATCCACCTTCACGAACTTGCGGAATACGATACAATCCTGGATATCGTTGGCAGTCTATTACTAATTGACATCCTCTCGGTGAAAAGGATTTACTCCTCACCGGTCCCCTTAGGAAATTTTAAGGCACCGGTAACCTTAGAACTCTTAAAAGGCATTCCTGTCTATGAGAAGGATATAGACTTTGAGATAACAACCCCCACTGGTGCGGCAATAATCACATCCCTTGCGGATAAATTTACCCCTTTACCGCCAATGGAAATTGAGAAGATTGGCTATGGCGCCGGTTCAAAAGAACTAAAAGAACCGAACCTCCTACGAGCAATTATCGGTCGCACGCTCCCGCACGATGTGAACGGTCGCACAGCAGAAAAAGGAAGGCCGCTATTTATCATTGAAACGAATATTGATAATATGTCCCCGGAGATATTTGAACATATAATGGAGAAGTTATTTGCCAAAGGGGCGCTTGATGTCTATTTCACACCAATCTATGCGAAAAAGAACCGTCCCGCAATGATTCTTTCCGTAATGAGCGAAGAGGATAAAAAAGAGACACTCATTGATACAATCTTTGATGAGACGAAGACCCTCGGGATAAGGGTCTATCCGGTTGTGAGATATG
>JBBIHO010000076.1:0-8216 GCA_037446935.1 Caldifarciminota bacterium
CTCGGTATGATGGGCAATAGGCACCAAAAGAAGGCTGACCCAAACATCTCTTATCAATCATATTATAAAACAGGGGGTTAAATCAAAGAAGTGCCCTTATTAGACCTCTAATTCCAAGAGTCGCGATATCCGTTTTTTAATTGGTGGGTGGGTGGCAAAGAGTTCGGAGATTTCAAACTTATCCTTGCCAAAAGGGTTGGCAATAAAGAGATGCGCGGTGGCATCCGTAGCATTTCGCACCTTACCCTTAAAATTGCCAATCTTTTCCAATGCCTGAGCAAGACCCCTTGGATAGCGGGTTAGATAAGCCGCGGTGGCATCAGCAAGATATTCCCTCTGCCGGGAGATTGCCAGTCTGATTAAGAGCACCAAAATCGGTGCTAAAATAGCAAAGATGATTCCAACGAGTAAGAGAATTCCTTCGGAACCGCCCCTTCGCCGGTCTCTTCTATCACCAAAGAATAAGAGGGAACGGAAGAGGATATCCCGGAAGAGGACAATCAAACCACCGATAATGGAAACGATTGTCATTAACAATATATCGTAGTTTCTAATATGGGAGACCTCATGGGCGATGACTCCTTGTAGTTCCTCCCGGTTCATCATCTCCAAGAGACCGGTCGTCACGCAGACACAAGCATCTTTTGGACTTCTTCCGGTAGCAAAGGCATTGGGAAACTTCTCTTCCATTATATATACCTTTGGTTTCGGAATACCCCCCGCAATTGCAACCTCCTCTACGACATTATGTAGTTGGTAATGTATCTCAGGCGAAGCCGGTTTGGCACCGCTGATTGCCAAGATGAGTTTTGCCGAATTGTAATAGAGAATTAAGTTATAGAAGATAATGAAGAAGGCAAAGAAAAGATAACCAGCAGTTCCCCAGTGGAAGATATTGACAACAAGATAGCCAACAAAACCGAAAAGGATGCTGATTAAGAAGATGAAGAGGTAAGTTAATCGCTTATTCCTGGCGATTAAATCGTAGAAGGTTGTTGACATCTTTTAGAATTTAACCTTTGGTGCCTCCTTCTCTGGTTCTGGTATGGAATAGAATTCTTCGGGTGCGAAGTTAAAGATTTGGGCAATGAGATTGGAAGGGAACTGCTGGCAGGCGACATTATAGGTCATTACAACATCGTTATAGAACTGGCGGGCGAAGGCAATCTTATTTTCGGTAGCGGAGAGTTCTTCCTGCAGACGCAGGAAGTTCTCATTTGCCTTTAAGTCGGGATATGCCTCAACAATTGCAAAGAGGGTCTTTAAGACAGCTGTCAAACCCTCATTTGCCTCTGCTGCCTCACGCGGTCCTTTGGCACCCATTGCCCTTGCCCTGGCTTCAGAGACCTTTTCAAAGACCTCCTTCTCATGGGCAGCATAGCCCTTTACGGTCTCCACTAAGTTGGGGATTAAGTCGTAGCGGCGCTTCAACTGGACATCAATCTGATACCAGGCATTCTTTACCCGGTTCCGCTTCACAACGAATGAGTTATAGGTAAAAAGTATGTATAGGGCAATTAAAATTAAAATTATGATTAAGATAGTCATAGGATATTATAATGAATAAATGCGAATGTGTCAAGTGAGACGGTTTAATTCAACCCTTTTCCGGTTCCGACTCACCCACCGGAGACATTGGAGAAAGTTGCTATTTCCTCTTTCCATCCGCCTCTGCACCATAAATAGCACAATAGTTTGATTCGGCATTTGTCAGCGTCATTGACTTATGAGCCTTCTGATAATTACTGATAATTCGCTCGCCTTCTGGTGGAAGGAGTATCTTTCTACCCCTTGATACCTAAATTCCCTTCTTAATACCTCTTCCAATGCTAATTTTATATCCTTCCCGCTCTTTAAGATTATCCCCGAATCGGTCTCCTTTATGATTCTTGCCGCCTCGGTATCCTCTCGTCCGAGATAGATTATTGGTCTTTTGGCACCTAAGTATTCGTATAGTTTTATTCCCGCCTCCTGATTTGGCTTGGCAATATAAAGGAGGAAGGCGGAGCGCTGCATCAATTCCATCACCGCCCGATGGGGTAGGATTCCTAAGTAATGAAAATTCTTTGCCCATTCCGGGGATTTTTTTATTCTATCTAAGAACTCCTTCCGTCCTGCCCCACAGACATCCAGCCTGATCTCTAAATCTCTTAATTCGGAAAGGATTTCTAAGAAGAGAGCCTCATTCTCAAAGAAGTTCCCAATATAGAGGAGATTATTCTGGTCAGATTTCACATCCGGCCACAAAAGGCGAAAGGTTGCCGGTTCTTTTAAGTCATAGCCATTAGATAGGAGTTGACCCTTTATCCCCAAGATTGAATTTATTCTCTCCTGCACCACTGTAATCGCATCACTATTTTTCACAATATATCTGACCAAATTGGAAACCCATTTCTTATATAATTGAGGCGGTGGTTCGTAACCAGAAGGAAAGGGGTCGCGAAAGTCGGCGATTAGAGGAAGGGAGAAATAACGCTTTAAGCGAACTCCTAAGAGTAAATTGGTGTAAGGAGGTGATGTAGCAAAGATGAGGGATATTCTCTCTTTTGGGATTATCCTCTTTGCCAACTGATAGGCGAAGGGGAGGAAGGTTATCTTAGAATCCGGGAAAATTTGGAATTGGGGAGAGCGGCTGGCAATGTCCTTACGACGGAGTAAGAAGGCAGATTGCGGAATATTCTTCCCCCAGAATAAAAAGGTAAGTCTTGCGGGGTCAATACTCTCCGCCCGATATATCTTCATTCCTTTTATCTCCCTTAAGAGTTCATAATCATAATGGTAATAGGCGATTGGCATCACGGTCAAAAATACTGGCTCAATTCCAAATTCTGGGAGATATTTTGCCAACTTCGTTACCCTCAAAACCCCGGAAAGACCAAGAGGCGGAGTATAATAAGCGATTATTAAAATCTTCATCTAATTAGGATTATTTTAATTCCCGCCTTTTCTAATTTATGCTTTGTCATCCCATCTTTACCGCAAGAGGGGCTATTTGATTTGAGATAGGCGACCTTCACCCCAAAAAGTTTAGCAATCCTCACCACTTCTTTTGCCCCCTTCAGAAAATTCTTAGTCACATCCGCTCCCATTTCATTTATTACCCTTTTACCGACAAGATAATTCTTCGGGCGGGGTGTCGGAAGTCCACCTAACTGCTCCGGGCAGATGAATATAACTGAACCAGATTTTAATAGCCCCTTTATCCTTTTGGAAATTGGCAGATGACTTCCATCATAGCGACAATTTATTCCTAAGAGACAGGCAGAGACGAGTATTGGCGAGGTCGGTTTCATCCCTCTCTCTTTGGAGCGACTGCTATTTGCCACTATACATATCCTTCAAGCATTAAGAGGCATTCATCCTTAGGCAGTTCTACGAATTCAAGCCCCTTCATAAACTCTATTAAACCGGCGATGTCTAATGCAATCGCTAAATCCCTTATTTTCAAATCATCGGGCAGGAGCCGAAAGAAACTGCCAACACCTAAGGCATCCTCTAACCGGAACAACCACTCGCTAATCTGCAACTCAATCGTCTCCCTCTTCGGAATCGGTAGATAAATCCTTTCGCTGCCCCACAAGTTATCGGCCGGGGTTAGGAATACCTTCCCTCCAATATCAATCCACTCTAAACCTTCCTTCCGATAGCAACCCTCTAAGAAGGAACCGTAGAGGCTCCCTAAGAAATGAAAGGCATAGAGACTTCTCTTCTCCCGAAAATAGGGGAATTCGTTTTCCGCAAGACCAGGAAAAAGGGTCTTCTTTATCTTTTGGGCTAAGAGATAGAAATAGCCGCCGGTTCCAGTCCCTTCAAAGATTTTTGTCGCCCCTTCCTCTTCCCTTAAAGGTTTGGCATAGATTCTCTTCTCCTTTTCTCTTATCTCAACCATCTCCCATGTCCTTCCCCCGAGGATAAACTTCTCCCTTGGATAATAAATTATTCCAATCTCTTTTCCAGTTATTATATCAAAGACCATATATTCCCCAAAACTCTTCTCCTGGATATTGGTGTGGATCTTCCCTAATTCAACCTTCCTTTCTAATGCCGGGGAGAGGAAGTAAATGCCCCTCTTTTGTGAAGTTAGAAATCCCTCTTCTAAGAGATGGTCAAATGTAGCCTTTATCTCTTCCTCGGAATAGATAGGGGTTAAGGCATTATAAAGGGAAGCGAGGGTTGTGCCGATCCTCCTTCTTTGGAAAGAATAAGATATTATCTGCTGGGGGAGGGTGGAGAGGGACTTCCGGTAGGTCTTTTCATAAAACCTTCCCTCCCTTGCCCCGGAAAAGAATATCTCAAATAAGAGTCGCTCAAAGGGATTCTCATAGATACCAATCGCAAATATCTTATCCCTTCGCCGATTCCCCCTCCCAATTCGCTGGAGAAGCGAACTCACAGAAAATGGCGGGCGGTATAAACAGACACAGTCAATATCTCCAATGTCAATCCCCAATTCTAATGTTGAGGTGGCGCAGAGGATTCCGATTCTCTCCCGATTCATACACCCCTCCACCTCTTCCCTCCTCTCTTTTGTGAGAGAGGCATGATGAACCCATACCCTCTTTTCAAATATATCTTTTGAAAGGGATTTGGAAAAGGATTCCGCTAAACTCCTTGCATTAAAGAAAAAGAGAATCTTTCTTAAAGAATTCTCCTTCAAATAATTAAAGAGTCTCTTCACCAACTCTTCCCTACACCTCTCTGTAATTTTCCCCCTCTCATTTCTTCCAATGGGAAGTAGTTGATACTCAATCTCCCTCTTCTCACCGGTTTCAATCACTACCGGATTGGGGAAGTATCTCTCAGCCATTCTTTTATCTTCAATTGTTGCCGAGAGGGCAGTGAATTGTAAGGAGGGGTTAATAAGGGATAACCTCTTTAAGAGGCATCTCAACTGGTCGCCTCTTGGATTACTATCTAAGAGATGGAGTTCATCAAGGATTACTGCCTTAAGATTCTTAAATACCTTTGGGTGACGGCAGAGTAAGGAATCAAAGGATTCGGGCGTGGTTAAAAGTAAAAATGGTGGCTTTCGTTCATCAAATGTTGGTCGGTCACCAGTCTTTCGCTTGATTGTTAAGTTAAGAGCGCTGATTGGGTCTTCCAATCTCCGAAACAGGTCATTGACTAAGGCACGGGTTGGTGAGATATAGAGGATTGCCGGATTAGAGAATGAAGAAGCAATTATTCTTTCAATTACCGGAGCGACTACCGCCTCGGTCTTGCCGGTGGCAGCGGGAGAGATGAGAAGAGAGTTCTCTCCTTTAAGGATGACCGGGATTGCCTTCTTCTGAATTTCGGTTAGGGAGCCGAAGCGGGCAAAGAAAGGAAACCAGGTCTTAATTAGTAACCTTTTAATCTCCTGTCCACAACGGCGGATTTCCAACGCCATCAATAGATTATAAAAGTTAAACCCTTAAAGTCAACTCTCTTTTCAAAAGAAAGAGGGGCGGCAGGCGCCGCCCCTTTCGGCTCACTCGGACTTATGAATTTGGTTTAGTCCTCTTCGGGATAGTTCTGGTCTTCGCTCTTTATTATATAAGGCAGTGCCCAGGTCTTCGCATTGTAGAGAGCAGAAGAGTCACCAAAGAGGGTTTGCCAGGCGATGAAGTCAACTGCCAAAGGACGGATGGTCGGAGTTACTCCTGGCTCATTACCGATAATCCAGGTTCGTTCAAAGATATCACTGGACTTTTTATAAAACGGTTCCCTCTTTCTCTCACCCTTTGGTCCGCGGTGTAAGAATACCCAGCCCGAATCGGTATCAAAGCCAATCGTGACGGTGACCTTTACTGTATCATTTGGCCAGAAGGTAGGGAGTTGGTCTTTTGTGAGAAATGTATCGGGGGTTGTTATCTCCCAGACCTTACCGCTTGGTCTTGCCTCGGTGCGAATTCTATCAATCCTTAAAAGTGAAGGGGGATTCAAGGTTGTAAATACCTTTGGGGTAATCTTCCTTATCCGCCATTTATCTCTTTTTGTGAGATAGATTGCGGAATAGGAGGAATCAACAAAGTCCCTGATATAGATTGGGGGCGGTAAGGAATCCCTTATATTTACCACGAAGAAACGGCCGGAGATGCGAGCAGTGACGGTTGCTAAGGCAGTTGTCTCCGGATAACCGGGATAAGCAGGGATTCGGACTCGGATGTATCTCTCAAGGCTATCAACCTTGCGTCGGAATTTTACCCAAGGAAGGGTATCAGAGTTTATTGCTCCCTCCCAACCGGAAATCATTTGGGGTGTCGTATCTCCTTCATCACTAGCCTTATCCATTGCCTTTTCGGTGTATGCGGATGCCTCAATCACCTTCTTCACTTCCTCCTCTTCGGAGACAGTTCCCTTCTTGCAGAAGAAGAGGAGACTGAAAAGCAAAATGAGGGCAATCTTCTCTTTCATCTTTTCCGCCTGATATCTTTCATATTTCTCAGCATCCTCTTAATCTCGCCTTCAAAGCGGTGCTGGAATATTAAAAAGCGGGCAAACTGCTCAGTAGAAAGGATAGATTCTATCTCCTTCCAGATACCTTCCTCTTTATCCCGGTATTTCTTTTCTAATTCCCGCAATTCCCTTATCATCTTCTTCAATTCTTCGGGCTTCGCCTTTTTCAAAAGAAGTTCTGCCAGTTCTCCGATTTTGGTAACTCGCATCTTATCCGCCTCTCTCTTCAACTCGCGTAGGGAACGAAACTTTGGAAAGAGTTTTGCTGCCTGCTCCTCACTCAATTTCAGTTCTTCGGAGAGCCGCCACATCCGGATTGACTCAATCGCCTCAATTGGCGTCTCTCCCTCCGGTGGTTCAAATTCCTTTCCCATCTCCGGAGGTGGTTTATGGGGTGGTGGCGGTGGTGGTTCCTGGGCAGAGATAAGGGTGAATATTAAAGGAAGCGCAAGGATGAAGATGGTAAGTCCTTTCCTTTGTCTCTCCCTTCTTCTTTTCATAATTCACCTCCAATTAATCTTTTGATTAAGGCTTCTTGTTCCTCCTTGTCTAAAAATTCTAAGACCTCCTCATAGGAGATTTTGGTCAACAACTCCTCCTTTAGGGCTTCAATATCAACCTCGTCGGTGAGGAGTCTCATCTCAATATGAACCAGATCCTGGTCCGCGAGGTTTTCCAATAAATCATAATAGGAGAGATTAACCGGAATATAGACAGAAGCCTGCCTCGGTTGGAGGATGAAGAATAAGATGAGAGCAACAACCCCAACCGGTAAGAATATTAGTTGCCAGGCGAACCGTCTCTCGCAAACCCTAATCTTTCGGTGGAAATCGGAGAGGATTCTTGAAAAGTTCGCTTCCTTTGTGGTTTCGGAAGTTGCCTTCAATAATAACCTTAGCCTCTCAAATTCTCCTAATCTCCTCTGGCAGGTTTCGCAAATTGCCAAGTGGGCAAGGAACTCCTCCTTCTCTTCCGCGATGAGTTGACCTTCTAAATAGAATAAGACCTTATCTTTTGGACAATCCTTCATAAAAACCTCGCAAGTAAATTTCGCATCTTCTCCACCGCATGGAAGTAGGTTGCCTTAACCGTCCCCTCCCTTAGATTTAAGGTGCGGGCAATCTCCTTTATCGGCATATCCTCATACTGACGCATTAAAAAGACCTCCCTTTCCCGTAGGGAGAGTTTAGAGAGGGCATCGGCAATCGCCTCTTTTAAGACCAGGTTGTGGTGATTTTCAAGAGGTCCGGAAAGAGAAGGAAGCATCGTATCATTGAGAGGCACGGTTGGCTTCCGCCTCTTCAATCGGGTAAGAGCAGAATTGAGGCATATCCGATAGAGATAGGTATAAAAGGAGGAGTCATTCCGGAATTTCTTTATACTCCGATAGGCACGGATAAAGGTATCCGAGGTCAATTCATAGGCGTCATCCTCATTCCGGAGCAAACGGAAGGCGAGGTTAAATATCTTCTGATAGTTTGCCGCCATTAACATCTCAAAACTCTTCTCATCGCCATTTTTCGCACTGGCAACTAATTCTCTCTCTTTTTCACACATTATTTAGACAAGGGAAGGATGAAAAAGGTTTAGTCCAAAAGAATATTCGCTCCCGGACGATACAAACACTCTCCGATTCATCATTGGCAGTAATAATATACCTCTTTTAATAGACTCCGTCAAGTCTCTACCAATCTGTAAGCGAAAGCAAAATTCGTGCCAAATTGTAAAAATTTGGGAAATTAAATTTAAGATTTTGGAAACATTTTACCCAATTTTTT
>JBBIHO010000077.1:0-8154 GCA_037446935.1 Caldifarciminota bacterium
ATTGGGCATACGATAATACGGATACTACTTATCCCCAACATCCAACCTATAACTGGATAGAGATCAGAGGGCAGGGAATTCGCCTGCCGATAAATAGTGATGACCAGACGATAAGAATCAAATTGCCCTTTACATTTAGATACTACGGAGTTGCTTATCGGGATTCCCTCTCCATATGTTCCAATGGCTGGATAGCAGTTGGTCGGACCACCTTAACTACCTATACTAATCAACCGCTTCCTGACCCGAGCCCAGAACATCCGAATGGGATGATATGCTTAAATTGGGACGATTTAGTGCCAACTTCTGCCCCTTACGGAGTCCATTACCTCAACGACACCGCCAATCACCGAATCATAATTGAATATGACTCTATCCGTTATTATAGCCCGTCTACCCAGTGGGAAAGATTTCAGATTATTATCTATGACACAACCGTCACTACTCCGACCGGTGACAATCTCTTTATTGTTCAATACGCAACCGGGAATTATTACCAGTCATCAACCGTGGGTATTGAAGACCCGACGAATACGATTGGGATTCAATATCTTTATAATAATACCTACCATCAGGGAGCAGCTCCCATTGGCTCGCGAAGGGCAATCAAATACACAACAATTAGCCCAACTGCGGTTAGCGAATTCTCCCCTTCTCCACCCTGCCGAGTCTCCGCCTATCCAAATCCTTTCCGGACGAGACTCTTCCTTCGGGGTGAGGAGATATCCCCTTCCGCTATTAATCCAATAATCGTCTATTCAATTGATGGCCGGCGCTTGCGGAACCTTTCCTTCAACGAAAAAGGCGAGGCAATCTGGGACGGAAAGGATTCCGAAGGCAAAAGCCTGCCAAAGGGTATCTATATTATAAAATGCGGAGGAGTGAGAACCTTAAAGGCGATTAGATTTTAAGAAATCGTCTAACTTTCGTTTAGCGTTTTAATCGCAACTCAAAGCCGATTGATTTTTTCACCAGCCTCCTTATAATAGAAAGGAGATGTTTTTTCTCTTCTTTCTCTTTTTTTATACGGAGTATGGATTGCCTCAGGAGACATTAGATGTCGTCCACTATTACGGCAAAAAAATTGTTTACTTCCCACCGGAGGAGAAGGTTATCCTTCTCTGCTCCGCCTGGGTAAGATACAAAGATTTAGCAATCTTTTCCGATACTATTGTCTATGACTTAGAGAAGGAAATCCTTTCTGCCTATAAGGGAGTAAACTTCACATCCGCAACCGAGAGTATCTCAGGAAGAGAATTTCACTATAATGTGAGGACGGGGCGGGGTATGATGAAGTCCGCAAGGACTCGCACCGCGGAAGGTCTTCTTTACGGCGAGGTGGTCTACTTATTGAAGGAGAAGACCCTATTGGCGGAAGATTGTTATTATACAACCTGCGACCGTTCCCATCCCCATTACCAATTTTATGGCAGGAGGTTAAAGGTCCTTTTGGATGATATGGCAATTGCTCAGCCTGTGGTATTAGAGTTCTCATCGGTGCCAGTTGCCGCCGCTCCTTTCTGGTTCTTTCCGGTTGCGGAAAGGAGAAAGTCCGGACTTCTCCCATTTAAGGTTGGGCAATCATCGCAAGAAGGTTATTATGCAAGGGGTATATCTTATTACTGGGTGGTGAACGATTATTCCGACTTAACATTCTATTTAGATGTGATGCAGAAAAGGGGACTACGACCAAGGCTGGAAGGTATTTATCTCTGCCGCCCGTTTGCGGAAGGGAATTTTCTCCTCAGTTATATTGACGAATGGGATACGAAGATAAGGCGGTATAGTGTGAATGGGAAGCATTCCTCAGTCTTCTTTGGTGGTAGTGACCTCGCCGCTTATGTTGATTTTGCATCGGATGCCAAATATCTCCCGGACTATGCGGAGGAGAGAATAGAATGGTTAAAGCAGGAGATGAGAAGCGAAGCCTCCCTTTCCCGACGGATAAGAAGGGTTGGCAAGGTATCTCTAAACTTTCGCCACTTCCGCGACTTCCCAAGGGATATAACGATTTTTCTTCTCCCTTCCTTCACCTTCTCTCTCACCCAGCGCCCCCTCTTTTCAGGCTTCGGATTCGCCCCTTCCCTTTCTTTTGCCCGAGAGAGAAAGATTGACCGGGATACGACTGGCAGAGATTCCCTCTCTTTCACCGAAGAGAGGGTGCAGGTTTCCTTAGGTTTCTATCTTCCGCCTTTTCCTTGGGGTAGTATAAGTCTCTCTAATAATTTGGGTGGCGGACAGAAATCGGAAAAGGTTTTAGGCGCTTTTGCCGAAAAGGCACGCTATTTAACCTTTAATACCGGTCTTGCCATTAACCATTCCCTGCCGGAAGGAATCTATCTCTCGGAAAACTTTGACTATTACCATCGGTTAGACTTTCGGCATGATTCAACTCTTCCCGGGGCAAATTTTAACTTCTCCCTCTCCTCAGGCTTAAACCTCTATCGTCCATACTCCCTCTCCCTCTTTACCCTGCGTGGTTTTCTCCATACCTTCTCTCCTTCTATCTCTTACTCATTTACCCCA
This sequence comes from Caldifarciminota bacterium, assembly GCA_037446935.1. Lineage (GTDB taxonomy): Bacteria > Hydrothermota > Tepidihabitantia > Tepidihabitantales > JBDRVQ01 > JBBIHO01. The sequence continues at coordinate 2,527 of JBBIHO010000077.1, forward strand.
CAAATAAAGATCAGGGGAATCTGGGGAATCCCCCGTTTTGATACGCTCCCCCTTAACCATACTATCGGGGTGAGGTTGGGAAATAACTTTCAGGGAAAGTTTGGTAAAGAGGAATTTGTCGGGAATATTGGAAGTGTGAATCTCTCTTTAAGTTACAACTTAATAGAAAAGAGATTGACCCCGTTAAATCTCTCCTCGGAGGTTATTCTCCTCTCCCAGCCGAGTGCCTATTCCGTCTTAAACCTCTCCTTCTTTATACCCCTTGATTCTTTGCGTCTGCGTGGTCTTTCACTTCAAACCAATACCTCCCTCTCTTACCAAATCTCGTGCTACCCATCATTCCTTTCCTTCTTAGAAGGGGATACGATAGATAAGAAGATCCCTTTCCGCTTCTCTTTGGTTCACTCTTATGCCTTTCCGGAAAATAATATGCTCAACTATACAGTTGGTTTTGCCCCAAGGGAGTGGGAGTTCTCGTTGACCGGTGGTTATAATATAAAGAAAAGGGAGCGGACCGATTATGCAATCGGAATCTGGCGGGATTTGCACTGCTGGGAGGCAATTGCCAACATCTCCGGTTTTGGCAAAAACTGGCGCTATGACTTCCGAATCCGGATTAAAAAACTTCCGGATGTCGCAATCGGCAAAGGGATATTTGAATTCCTTTTGCCATAGGAGAGGTTTTTAACGAAGGTAGAGAATCTTTGAGATTCTCCCCTCCCTTTCTGTGAAGTAAATCCCGGGCGAAAAAGGGATCTTAGATACCCTCCGCCCATCAACTGTCCAGATGGCAAGATTATCTTCCCTTCTCTTTTCCGCCAATGGAACCGGATTAGCCGAGGGCAGGAGTCCATTCTTCTCCTCTTCGATCCCGGATGGTTGGAGATAAATCTCTATCTCGGTTGGCCGGTCAGGAAATACCTCTAATGTCTCGGTCTTTATTCTATAGCCATCTTTGAGGACTTGCAAAGTATATCTCCCAGGGTTTAGTAGTCTAATAAATCTTCCATAAAGGGAATCGGAATATCTTGGCCGGATTGTCTCCGGTGGTGCATAAGCCTCCAAAATTCTCACCTCAGCAGATAAGGGCTGTGAGGTATTAGCATCAAAAACCCTCCCTTTGATTTGGGAACCGAAGAGGCGACGAAGAAGATAATAGGCACCCCGAAGATTTTTCCGACAGATTGAATCAACCCTTGACTCTGGTGGCCGATATCCCCGGCTCACCTCAACCGTGAAGGAGAATGTGCCTAAGGCATAATATAACCAATTTCTTGCCAGACCACCCTCTTCCGCCCGACCATAAATATAAGAATATGTGCCATTATTCTCATCGTTGGGGATATTAAATGCTAAACTACAAGCAATATTTTGGAGTGAGAAGTAGTCCGGTGAGCGAGAATTTCCCCAGAGCCATGGGAAATAGACATATTCCCCCCTTCTTGGGTCAATATCCGAGTGATAGCAGACATCAATGACAAATCTCTCCCCCTCTGCCAAATCCCGAATTGCGCGAATCTCATCCTCCGAAAAGGGAAAAGGTCCCCGATAAGTCCGAGAGGATGGGTCTGATACTCCCCGCCACCACTCAAAGTCATAGTTCCGATTTAAGTCAACACCATCATAGTCAAGATTTATATTACCATTACTATCGTTATCCCGCAGGTTCTTTCGCCATAAGGTATCAATATCCTGTTCAATAATCCAGTGCCCATCCGGATTGACGAGAGGCACAATCCAGATCTCTAAGGAATCAACAAATCTCTTAATCTCTGGCTCTCTCCCATATTCTCCCAAGAGACTTTCCGCCAGAAAGAGGCAGATTTCTGGACCGATTATCTCACAGGCATGGTGATTCCCATTAAATAAGATTCTTGGCTCATCCTCTCTTTCTCTTGGATTGTCGGAAATCTTTAGTCCCAGTAAAGGAAGGCTAAATCTCGTTGAATAGCCAAGGGTGCAGAGAAGACAGATATTTGAATAGTCTCGACTCATACGGGTTAAGTCTTGTGCCACTTCGTCGTATGTATGGTAACGGGGAGGGAGGGCAAAGAGAAGGAAGAATATTATTTTCACGGGATTATCTCAACCAGAGGAATCTTTTCTGATATTCCATCCCATTCAATTCAAAACGGAGGAAATAGATACCAGAAGGCAGGTGTAAATTCTTGGATATGGTATATAAGCCGGAATTTCTCTTGCCAATAAAGAGTCTTGAAACCTCCCTGCCCAGGATATCAAAGAGAGAGATTTTCAATCTACTGGAATAAGGGATTTTGTATCTGAGGTAAAATCTTTCGCTTTGGAGAGTGGGCAGGAAGAATTCAATAGCGAGAATCTCTGGACGGCGGTCAGTTATCCCACTCGGATAACTAACCGGAATCTCAAATGGGATTAAAGAGGTATATTCATTATCCGCGGAAACCTTTATATAAAAGTGGAGAAGAGAATCATTTAAGACCAAAGGTATCTCAAAGAGAAAAGGCTCGGAGGCATTGTTCGCTTGTCCGCCAACCGGTATATCGCCAAATCGTGAGAGGGAATCAATAATTATCCCTTCATCTAAACTTTTTAGGATTCCCTCCACGGAAAAAGCGGAGGTATCACCTTCATTTCCGAGATAAGTAATGAGTTTGATTCTTTCGCCTGGTTCCGGCAGTCCATTGCCATTTCCTAATGAGTCATTGAGGAAGAGACGATTTAAAGTGATAAATGGTTTGTTAAAATCTCTCGGTCTTTTCGTAGAAAATTTGATCGCCCTGCCAAGAGTTAGCGGAGCGGAGTTTGGGGAGTAGGAATTATTATAGAGATATTGTAATCCCCTCAATTCTGTATGGTCTTTAATTCCTACGGTATTGGATAGGACATCAGAGACGACCGCATACTGGAAGATAATTTCACCGTCACCGGTCGGGGTTGGGTAGTATTGTGGGTCATAAAAGATGACCTGAAATGTCTCCCGAACCGAAGGCCTCTGATGATGGGCAACCGAATTAAACTCAACTATCCAGCGATGATTTGTTGTATCATAATATTCATAAATATCGCCATAACCGCCAGAAGACTCATTGGTTGAGAGGTCATCCCAGAAAGGAGAGACCATTGCGGAAGGACCCGCGGTATCCGGAATTGGGTAATTATTTCCGAAGCGATAATCAGTTCTTCCTAAGGCAAGAAAGCCATTGCAACAGATGGAGCAAGAATCATAATTCAGTCCGTAATAGCGGAACCGGAAAGGTAAAGGGAGGGTGACAACTGCTGCATCGTGGGTGGAGATTTCTGGAATCAGCCTCCCCGGACCTGGCGGGATAAGGCTTAACCAGTTATAGACCGGTGCCTGACCGGATGTGGTATCGGTATTATCATAGGCGAAATAGCCGTAGGCATCCGGACCTTGGGGAAGATTCGTTGCAGACCCTTCGCTTCGGAAGATAAAAGAAGTTGAATCCCGGAACTGATAGGTTCCACCACTTCCGGATAGAATAATCTTAAACTGTAAATCCCGACCTGGAGGAAGAGAAGGACTGGCAATAAGGGTTAACTCATCAGTAAGATTAAAGAGACTCTCCCCATCCGGGATGATACCAAAATTGGCAACGGAATCAGTCAATTGGAGATACTCCTCTCCGGTGCGGAGACGGGCAAGACAATTAGCAAGAGAGGCATTTCCCTTATTTATAACCTTTATCCGAATCTTACATGCCTCGCCAGATCCAATCCTTCCGTTGCCATTACCAAAGGGAAATGAATCTATAATACTTCCCTGCGGGCAAGCGAGGCGCCCAGCATAGACCGGAAGGGAAAAGGGAGAGTGAGTTGAATCTCCATCAAAATACACCCTTAAAAGAAAGTTTAGATTATGCCTGGCTGTGCAAGAGGGAGATGTCGTGAAGAAATATTCATCTGCGGACGCGCTCTCACCGGGTGGGATATTGCCGAAACTCCTTACCGAATCAAAAATTGTGATAAATGGGTCAGAACTGGTAAGCACCCCCCATACATTATTTGCCGAAAGACCACCGATATTTTTCAAAGTAATAAATAATCCAACATTCTCCCCAGGATTTACCTTTCCATCATAATTCCCTCGATCCCGAATCCTTGAAGATTGATAGATAGGATAGGGTCGATTGCCAACTATCACCCTTCCTTGCCCTTCATAAGGGAGACGATTGGGCGATGAGACTGTGACCGAAAACCATCCGATATGAGTTGGGTTGATATTAAACTCAATCGCTTGCGAACTATGACAATAGCCATATTTATAGACTGTGGAATCCATCTGAAAACAGACCAGGGCACTCTCCCTCTCCGTAAGATTCCTCACCTCAACCCGAAAGACCTGAGGGGCTAATTGAATAATTGAGTCATAAACCACATCCAATCTTTGGGGCTTCTTTGTGTAAAGGGGTAATTCCGGGTCACCTAAGAGATTCCATTCCTGATAACGGGTCTGGTTATGATAGAGAGAATCTAAGAAGAACTTTGCCCTCTTCAATGCATCCCCCAAGCAGTTTATCCCCATGGAGAAGAAGGCATCAAAGAGAGCCTTTGTAACCACCCCCCGATAAAGAGAGATACGGCTTCCAGTATTCGTGCAACCGAATACACCCAAGGCACCAGCGAGACTATCCGGTCTTCCTTTCCGAAACCATCCCTCGCAGACCATCGACTCATTCGGAGCAAATGTCATCGTCTGACAAGTGGCGGAGACAATGATTGGTAATTTATTCCAATTCGTCACAAGATTTGGATTGCAGTCAAATGGCGACCACCAATTAGATACCCCTTGCCCCCGATAGACAACAAAAGAACGCCCCTCATTAATCGCATTCACGACATGCGTCCGGTTATGCCCAGCAGTTGATAAGAAACTGTCCGTATGGATAAACCCGTTTTGGAGGACTAAATTCCTGATATACCGGGCATCCGCCTGATAATAAGGGTCAGGAGGGCTATCCTCCCGGACAACCGTCGTCCCTTTCAAGATATATCCCGAATCACCAGAGGAGAAAGGGTTCTTCTCATAAGAGATACTCTTTATAACCATCGTTGAACATTGCCGCGGGGTATTACAAGAAAACCGACCAACCGATAACTCCTGCCTGTAATCACCGGAGATATTCCCATAAAAATCATCATACCGGTTATTATAACTCGGGAGATAATTTCCTGAGCCAACCAAAAGGATATACTCCGGTTTAATTGGCCAGGTATTATAGGCGGAAATAATATAATTCCTTATTGCATCCGGAGTTGAGCCAATTTGCGAAAGGGGGACAATCTTTGGCTTCATCCCCTTCTTCTCCTTCCAATTATAAAGGGGTTGGACTGCGGAGACGAAATTATCGTGACTGATAATCAAATAGCGGGCACCTTCTTGAGCAAAAAGGCCAAGTGAGAAGAGAGAGAAAAAGAAGATACTAATTCCCAGATGCCAGATGGCGGACCCGAAACCTAACCCATCAGCTCCTTGAAGGGAGAGCCGGCATTTAAGACCGAATAACCTTTCTTTTCCTTTCATTATATATTATAACAAATCCCTTACCAAAAATCAAGGTATAGGGTAAAAATTTGGAAACATTTTGCCCAATTTTTTACTCTATATTTATAGAGGGGGATTCTTTT